>JBPEXS010000556.1:0-11790 GCA_052031325.1 Thalassolituus sp.
AATATGAATACCGTGAACACCCGGTTGAAGCAGTCCGTGCACAGGTTATCAGTCTGATGATTGGCAACAGCCCCCGCGGCGAGGTACTCGCCCGGTTTGTGCGGGACGAACCCTGATAAAAAGCTAGCTTGTAGAACGATTAATCTACGAAAGCAGACACAAAAAAACCGGGGTCAGATGCAATCCGTCCCGGTTTTTTTATGCTCAGCGTATCAGAAACCAAAGGCCAGAGACGCGCCGTAGAACATGCCAGAAATATCAAAGTTGGTGGCAATATCTGTGGTGTCTTCATTCGTCTCTACCGCCAGTGTACGGTAGCCTGCTTCAATACCCAGGTCGACAACCGGTACCGGCAGATCATAACCCACGGCATAGACCCAGTCAGATACTGAGTTACCGTCGTAACCAATGTAATTCACCTCAACAGCACCATACAGACCGAAGTGTGAATCAAACTGAACTTCTGCAAAGCCCATTGGCAGGGTGAAATCCAGAGGTACATCAGCCACTTCACTGGTGGTCTCGTCTTTCACATAAATCTGACCATCAAACGTACGACCAGTCAGGCCGAAGTTAAAATCAAAGAAAGGTACCGGAATCGGCAGTCCCCAGTACAGAGTCAGATCCGTATGGCTCGCATCCAGTTTACTGCTGACTTCACCGGTAAAAGTCTGATCATCAAACTCAGTGACAACAAAGCCTGTGCCACTGATATCCAGAGCGGTCTGGCGAACACGGACATTCGGAATAACCGGAATGGGATGTTCAAAGAACAGAGTAATCTGCTGTCCGTTTTCAGAATCCAGGCCCAGGCCATTCTGTTCAGCATCAACACTGACACCATCATCAACCTGACCACTCGGATCAGCAGCCCAGATGCTGGCTTTGGCACCAACGGTGAAAAGAAGATCGGCATGAGATGCCATCGGGAGGAGTGCCAGCACAGAAGCGGCTAATACGGTTTTTTTCATGAGCAGGTTCCTTTCTGGTGGACCATTTTTTGCCACTGAGAATGGTGGCGGTCTTAAGGTGCACCTAGTGTGCCCAGTCAGAAAGAAAAAGCCAACTACCTTTTCAGACGATGTTTCTGAAACGGACGTTGGCTTTTTGAGAGGAATACCGAGGAGGTATTCCGGCGCGAATCAGATATCCATTCCCAAACGGCGAGCGGCTTCTTCATAACCTTCAACAACGCCGCCCAGTCCCTGACGGAAACGGTCTTTGTCGAGTTTTTCGCGGGTGTTTTTATCCCACAGGCGACAGCCATCCGGTGAAAACTCATCCCCCAGAGTGACCTCACCCTTGAACAGGCCAAACTCCAGCTTGTAATCGACCAACAGCATGTCGCCATCCAGGAACAGCTGCTTAAGCACCTCATTCACTTTGTAGGTCAGGCTTTTCATGGCCGCAATCTGCTCTTCAGTAGCCCAGCCAAAGGTTTTAGCGTGCGACTCATTGACCATAGGGTCGCCCAGGGCGTCATTTTTGAGGAAAAGCTCGAAAGTAGGCGGGTTCAGGTCCATGCCCTCTTCCACACCTAAACGGCGCACCAGACTGCCGGCAGACAGGTTACGCACCACGCACTCAAGCGGGATCATCTCCAGCTTTTTCACCAGCGCTTCGTCATCTGACAGCAGCTTTTCAAAGTGAGTCGGAATACCGGCATCCGCCAGCTTCTGCATAATAAATGCATTGAACAGGTTGTTGATCCGGCCTTTACGCTCGAGCTGCTCAACCTTCTTACCATCGAATGCCGACGTGTCATTGCGGAATTCAAGCACCATGTAGTCAGGGTCATCAGTGGTGAAGACAGATTTGGCTTTGCCTGAATAAAGCAGTTCGCGCTTTTCCATGTTTTTCTCCGGAATCACAAATATTGCTGGGTATCCGCCGCCAGAGGCACCGGATACCAGTCTGATACGAGATCCTGCTCAAGCAGGATCACCTCGTCCGGCTGGCATTCAAGCACGCCACACAGCGTGTTTGCGACCAGTTCCGGATGGTTATTCTTTTCACTGATATGCCCGACAGTCACCTGTGTCAGGCCGGGCCAGCGCACCCGGCGGATAAAATCCGCACACTGTTCGTTGCTCAGGTGACCGTAATCACCCGCTACCCTCACCTTAAGACTGGGAGGGTAAGGACCATTCTGCAACATCATAGGGTCATGGTTTGCTTCCACCTGAAGCGCATGACATCCCTGATACGCTCCGATCAGGTGGGGGGTCAGCGACCCCAGATCAGAGAGTATACCAAGCTTGTGACCGGCATGACTCTGAATCACGAACTGCAGTGGCTCATGGGCATCGTGGGGAACCACCACCGGCAGAACCTGCATCTCGCCCACGTTCACCGCTTCGCAGGAGCGGATGATCTGTAACCTCGGGTGATCGAGCCAACGCATTTTACGGGCTGTACCAAACGAGGCATAGAAGGGAATCTGAAGATGGTCGCAGAGAGTGACAATGCCCTTAGCATGATCGCCATGCTCATGGGTCACCAGTACCCCTTTCAGGCTCTCTGCCGACGTACCTGATTCACTGAGGCGTTGCAGCAGAACCTTGCGCGAAAAACCACAATCAATCAGCAGAGCAGATGACTGATATTCTACCAGTGTTGCGTTGCCCCGGCTCCCGCTTCCGAGTGACCGGTATCTCACCGCGTCAGCTGTTGCTTCAGTTCACTCAGAACCTGATGGGTCAGTTCGGTATCTGCCAGAGTTTCAGGATCTTTAAGCAATGACAGGTAAACCCCGTCGCCTGCCCGGTTCATCTTGAGCAGAAAGGTAGCCACTGGCTGCGGCGGATCAGACCAGAGCTTACTCCACCAGCTGCGCTCGTCTTTTTCGGCTTCCGGATTCGGCAGATCCACATAGTAGGTACCGATACTGCGGTTGAGATCCGACAGAGACATGGACGACGCACCGATAACTTCCGTTACCCGCGCCCAGGACACGGCAAACGGTGTACTCAGTCGCAGAATTTCAGTGCCTGAACCATCACGCTCAAGGCGCGGGTTGGTATCGTAGCTCTGATAGTCGCTGAGGCTGGTGACGCGGTCATCTTCTTCAGCCGATTCCGGCAGACGATCCGGACTTGGAACGATGAACTTTTCAGGCAGGTTTTCGGCAACGGCAGGAGCCGGCACCGGGTAACGCTGCTGTTCGTTCAGTGTCACGTCTGCAGGCGCTTTCACCGGAGCAGAAGCTTCGGTCTCCAGATACTGCAGGGATTCATTCGGAAAGAGATAGCTGCAACCCGCGACAGGCAACAGCATTAACATCAGTAAAAATCGCATCATTAACCGTCAGATCAGTTCCAGACTGGAGAGAGCCAGCTCGACTTTGGCTTGGTAGCGGGTGTCCAGCTCAACCAGTGGCAAGCGGATTCCCGGTTGGCACATTCCCATGCGCTGCAGTGCCCATTTCACCGGCACCGGGTTGGCCTCGACAAACATGGCATCGTGCAGCGACATCAGGCTCTTATTGAGTGCAGCAGCCTCTTCTGTTTTGCCATCCAGGGCCAGCGTACACAGCTCATGCATTTTCGCCGGGGCAACGTTTGCAGTCACCGAGATATTACCCTGACCACCGGCGGCAATCAGCTCCCAGGCGGTTGCATCATCACCGGAATACACAGCCATACGGTCGCCAACCAGTTCAATCAGTTCACGGCCTCGCTTAAGGTCGCCCGTGGCATCTTTGATTGCAGTAATCTGCGGAATATCCGCCAGCGCGGCCACGGTTTCGTTCAGCATATCGACCGCTGTCCGGCCTGGTACGTTGTAAAGCCACTGCGGAATGTCCACAGCATTAGCAATGGCCTCGTAGTGCTTGATAAGACCGCGCTGAGGAGGCTTGTTGTAATAAGGGGTTACCAGCAGACAGGCATCCGCACCGACACGCTTGGCTTCGGCGGTCAGCTCAATGGCTTCGGCGGTATTGTTGGCGCCGGTACCGGCAATGATTGGACGACGCCCAGCAGCGGTTTTAACGACGCGTTCAATGGCGGCGATGTGCTCTTCAGGGTTCAGAGTGGCGGATTCACCCGTGGTACCGACTGCAACAATGGCATCGGTCCCTGCGCTGATGTGAAATTCCACTAGGCGGTCGAGTGATTCCCAGTCGATGCTCCCATCCGGGTTCATGGGCGTGATCAGAGCAACAATGCTTCCGGTTATCATTCAGGTGTGTCTCCGAGTATCTGGGTGCGCCGGCTGGGGTATCCGCAGACCGGATTCCCGTTACCCGGCGGCGGGCAAATCAGATAGCGAAGTCTACTGACGGGGCCCGACTCTGACAAGTCATTCCTGCCCCGCTACAGGCTGGCTGACCGGCCAGGCACTGACCACCGCCTTAAAAAGGGTTGCCAGAGGAATGGCAAAAAACACCCCCCAGAAGCCCCAGAGTCCGCCAAAGACCAACACGGCAAAGATAATTGCTACAGGATGCAGATTCACAACCTCTGAGAACAGCAGTGGCACCAGCACATTGCCGTCCAGTGCCTGAATGATGAGGTATACCACCATCAGCCACATAAAGATGTCACTCCAGCCCCATTGCATATACCCCACCAGAGCAATCGGCACAGTCACAACCGTCGCCCCTATGTAGGGAATCAGCACCGAAATGCCAACCAGCATGGCCAGAAGCGCCGCGTAATTCAGTCCGAAGATGACGAAGGTGATGTAGGACACACCACCAACAATCACAATTTCCAGTGATTTACCGCGGATGTAATTGGCGATCTGCAGATCCATCTCGGTCCAGACATTGTTCAGCAGGAAACGCTTACGCGGCAGAAAGTTAGTAACCCAGGCAATGATCTGATGAGAGTCTTTCAGCAGAAAAAACACCAGAATCGGCACGAGAATGCAGTACACCAGCACCGTCACTATGCCGGTGATACCAGAAACGGATGAGGTCAGCACCAGCTGCCCAAGTGAAGTGACCTCTTCACGGATCTGCTGACTCCACTCGACCGCCTGTTCCATCGACACCAGATCCGGATAGCGCTCCGGCAACAGCATCAACAGATCCTGGCCATCCTGTGCCATGCGCGGTATTTCATAGACCAGTTCAACCAGCTGTTTCCAGGTGGCTGGCAGGACGATCAACAGAAACGACATCATGATGGCCATAAACAGCAGGAACACCACACTGGTTGCCATCATATGGCTCAGACCGCGCTTTTTGAAGGCGTTCATCAAGCCCTGCAACAGGTAAGAAATTACCACCGCCACCAGAAACGGTGCCAGCACCTGCCCCATAAACACCACCATCAATAACAGGCCGGTGATGATCAGCAGCAGAATCAGGGCTTCTTCGTCAGACAGATATCGGTCTATCCACCGACGGAAGACATCATACATAGTCAGTTTCCTCGGACGATCCAGAAATAAAACACCCCCTGAGACTCTTGGGTGTCGAGAAGTTCATGCGGACTGAGTTCAATATAGCGGGGAATATCCTTTGCACTACCGGCATCCGTTGCTTCGACTTTCAATACATCGCCCGCCTGCAGAGTTTTCAGGGCCAGCTTGGTTTTCAGAAGTGGCATAGGGCATTGAAGACCACGAACGTCCAGTTCAGCAGAAAATTGATGAGGAGAATTAGACACAACGCAGACCTTTTGCCAAACTCAGAAGAAGTTCTGTCATCGTTGTAGTAATCGTTGAACCATAAAGATAAACCACTGGTCGAACGTACTCGCCCTAACCGGGAAAAAGCAAGGACCCTGCATTGAAAAAGCTGTTCGTTCTGATTCTGTGTGCACTGGCATGGTCTGGCAAAGGGTATGCGGAGACGGATCTCCCGGCGTTGGGTGATAGTACGTCCGGGCTTATATCCTTGCAACAGGAACAGGCTCTGGGGTCACTCTGGCTACGCCAGCTCCGTGCCAATCAGGCCACCATTGATGACCCCATGGTCATTACCTGGTTTACTGACACCATCTACCAGCTCGTCCCCTTTTCTGATCTCGCCGTCACTGACCTGCAACTGGTGGTGGTCGACAGCCCACAACTGAACGCCTTTGCGGTCCCCGGCGGTATCATAGGCATTAATTATGGCCTGTTTCTTTTCACCGACGACGAAGATGAACTGGCTTCGGTGCTGGCCCACGAGCTGGTCCACCTGAGCCAGAGACACTTCGCCCGCCAGGTCGAAGCGGCTCAGCGGCGTAACCCCATTGCATTGGCCACCCTGCTGGCCAGTATCCTGCTGATTGCCACAGACAATCCGGACGCCGGCTTTGCCGGCCTGGTCAGCAGCCAGGCGGCATCAATACAGAGTCAACTGGCCTTCAGCCGTGATTTTGAGCGTGAAGCTGACCGCCTGGGTATGAATATTCTGGTGCAGTCTGGTATGGATGCCCATGCCATGCCGGACATGTTCAGCAGCATGTCAGAGGCCAACCGTTACTCCAGCTCAGCACTGGAATTTCTGATGACACACCCGCTGACTCCTTCCCGGGTTGCCGATGCCGGTAACCGCGCCGCCCAGTATCCGGTGCGCCCGCGCACACGCACTTTTGAATTTATGACGCTCAGGCTCTCCGCAGAGCGCCGCTACCAGCTGAAAGAGCACAGTGCATCCACCTTCACAGAACGACTTGAAAAAGCTTCCGGCATGGAGCGGGATGCCCTGCTGTATCAACTTGCAGATCTGGCGCTGATCAACGAACAGCCTCGCCTGGGCCTGAACTACCTGCGCGACATGAGTGATGAACAGAAACAGCACCCTGCAACAGAGGCCCTGCAGGCCCGGTTAATGAGTGCGGATAATCGCGCTGATGCAGCCATCAGCCTGCTGAAGCAACAACTTCTTATTCACCCACAGGACCTGTCTCTGCGAGTCACCCTGGGTCGACTGTTGATGGACAGCGGCCATGCAGCGGAAGCCGTACCGGTGCTGAAAGATCTTACGGAAGACTACCCGCGTATGCCTTTCTCCTGGTCGCTGCTCAGCGAAGCGGCGAATGCTTCGGGGGATGAAGTGCTGGCCTACCGGGCACTGGGCGAAAGTTATTTCCACTCAGGCCGTCGTCAGGACTCGGTCCAGCAATTCCGTTCCGCCATCCGCGAAGCTGGCAGAATCAAAGATTTTCAACGTGAATCAGCTATCCGTGAACGGCTGCGGGAAATTGAAGGGACTAACGAGCGACTGCCGGGGTAATAAAGGCAGCCGCCGAGCCCAGGAAATAGGGCTCAGGCTGGGAGGCTTATGCCAGAGTGTCAGGCGATGGCAACGGGTTTTGAGAAGCCCAGCATGCGGGAAAGACTGCGCTTAGCCTGAGTGCGAACGGGCTCATCAACCGTGATCTCCTGATCACCCTTCACAAGTACATCACGGATTTTTTCCAGTGAATTCATACCCATCCACGGACAATGCGCACAACTGCGGCAGGTCGCACCGTTACCCGCCGTTGGGGCGGCAATCAGCAACTTATCAGGTGCTGCCTGCTGCATTTTGTAGAAGATCGCCTTATCGGTTGCCACGATCATGGTTTCATTCGGTAAGGATTTAGCTGCAGCAATCAACTGACTGGTTGAACCGACCACGTCAGCCAGTTTAACGACCGACTCCGGGGATTCCGGGTGAACCAGTACAGCGGCACCCGGGTATACGGTTTTGAGCTCTTCAACGCCCTTAGCACGGAATTCATCGTGAACAATACAGGCACTGTCCCACAGCAGCATATCAGCACCTGTTTCGCGCTCAACATAGGAGCCAAGGTGCTTATCAGGAGCCCAGATCAGCTTCTCACCCTGCTCTTTCAGGTGTGTCACTACATCCAGCGCGATGCTTGACGTCACTACCCAGTCGGCGCGGGCTTTCACCGCCGCAGACGTGTTGGCATACACAACCACTTTACGGTCAGGGTGCTGATCACAGAAGGCGCTGAACTCATCCACTGGGCAACCCAGGTCGAGCGAGCAGGTCGCTTCCAGTGTTGGCATCAGGATGCGTTTTTCCGGGCTGAGGATCTTAGCGGTTTCGCCCATAAAGCGGACACCCGCAACCAGAAGGGTTGTTGCCGGGTGGTCATTACCGAAGCGGGCCATTTCGAGGGAGTCGGCAACGCAACCGCCGGTCGCTTCTGCCAGCGCCTGGATTTCAGGGTCGGTGTAGTAATGCGCCACGATGACCGCGTTTTCACGCGTAAGCAGGGCCTTGATCTCATCAATCAATGCCAGTTGCTGATCCGGATCCGTTACCGTATCCGTGCGGTCCCAGTAGCTGCGGACAATGTCAGTCAGGCGGTCAGCTGCATTCATAGGGCGTCTTCTTCCCACAATGATGATAAACAACAGGCCGCAGTCTGTTTATCAGACATGCAGCTATGAGATTTTAACACAAAATTGTTTCACACAATGCCATGTGGCGCTCCGGGCTGAGACCGGAGTATAAAAAAGGGAGAAAGCCGAGGCTTTCTCCCTTTTTCATTTTTATGGTGGGTCGTGCTGGATTCGAACCAGCGACCAATTGGTTAAAAGCCAACTGCTCTACCAACTGAGCTAACGACCCTCTGAGCCTACCCTGGACTACGTCTGCCAGGGATGCCAGAAAGCGTGGTGGGTCGTGCTGGATTCGAACCAGCGACCAATTGGTTAAAAGCCAACTGCTCTACCAACTGAGCTAACGACCCGAAGGAGGCGCATATAATACTCAAAAATTTTTCAGTGGCAACCCTGAGATGAAAAAAGTTTTTCTTTCATACACTTAGAAAGGTTAGACAGGTGTACAGAGAGGACTTGAAACGTCGCTGGGAGGCGCTTCACCACGGCCTTCCGCGTGGAAAAGCCGGTGGCAAAACGTCTCTGAAAAAAATCCGGATCAACCGCCCTGAGAGGGAGACATTTTATCCAGATAAGACTTTGCCAGTGCAACCGTACCGTCGGCCTTACCGGCGTACTGGCTGATTACCTGGCTGAGCACCTTACGGGCTTCGTCTTTTTTACCCTGACGATCCAGAGTCACACCAAGCTTGTACGTCGCATCCGCCGTCTTGCTGTGCTTTGGATAGGTTTCCACAACCTTGCTGAAACGCTCAGACGCCAGCTCAAGCTTGTTATCAATGAGATAAACCTCACCTGCCCAGTACATGGCATTGGCAACCAGAGCATCGTCCGGGTAGTTGACAGTAAATTCATCAAAGGCCTTGGCGGCATCATTGAATTTCTTCGCCCGCACTAATTCCATGGCGTCACGATAAGCATCCGAGGCCGGAGGCAGAGGTGCCGCAGCAGCAACAGGGCCAGCTGCTGTTGCAGGAGACTGTGTTGAAAGCTGGGTCAGACGCCGGTCGAGATCGAGATAGCGATCCTGTTGAGACTGTTCCAGCATCTGCTGACGAATCGCCTGTTCTTCCACTTTACCGCGCAACATGGCAACTTCCTGCTGCAACTGTTCGACCTGAGCTAGGAGCTCATTCACCAGTCCGGGGGAAGAATCCGAAGGGATGGTTCCACTCAGCTGAGGCAATGACGTATCACCGGCCTGAGGGACAGAATTTGAAGGGGACTGAGACTGAGAAGGGCCGGTGTTTCGGGTGGGCTTCTGCGCCGGTGCAACCACCTGCGTAGACCCAACTGAAACCCAGCCCTCTTCAGCGCCGGCCTGGCCGCAGAACGCGACCAGAGCTGGCAACAACAACCAGAAGCGCATTACATGCTCTGGTATTTAATTTCTACGCGACGGTTCTTCGCCCAGCTGGCTTCGTTGTGGCCAGTGGCTGCAGGCTTTTCTTCACCGTAGCTGACAACACTGATCTGACCAGCGTCAGCACCGTTCGCCATCAGGAAACGACGTACGGCAACAGCACGGCGCTCACCCAGAGCCAGGTTGTATTCCGGAGTACCACGCTCATCGGCGTAACCTTCCAGTTTTACTTTGGCAGATGCATTGGCATCCAAGTATTTCGCATGGGCAGTCAGAGAAGCTTTGTCGGCGCTCTTAATGCTGGACTCGTCAAAATCAAAGTAGAACGTGGTGGTATCACGCAGCTTGGCATTTGCCTGAGCTTCCAGCTCTTCAGCGGACAGCTTAACTGGCTCAACCGCTTTGGTTGGCTCTTCCACAATCACTGGCTGAGTGGTTGCTGTAGTGAAAGCTTCGCCCTCTTCAACATCATTGCTGGAACAGGCAGTAATGGCGATCGTTGCAAAGGCAACACCCATGGCTTTAAACAGAGTTGATTTTTGCATGTAATTTCCCCGATACAGGTTGGTTTTAAAACAAGGATTATTAATTCATTATCGGAGACCAGGCTGGTTCCCTGACGTCTCCGAATCGTGAAGGCAAGCGGAACTGCGCCTCACCATCAACTGATACTGCAGCCAGAATGTTGCGGTCATTTTCCGTCGTTGCATAAATTATCATACTTCCATTAGGTGCAACACTAGGCGATTCATCCAACGCGGTATTTGACGTTAAAACCCGGACGCGACGTGTTTCCAGGTCCTGAACCGCAATATGAAAACGGTCTCCGTCGCCGTGTACGAACACCATTTTGCTGTTGTCATCTGTCAGGCGCGGGCGGGCGTTATACCGGCCTTCAAATGTCTGACGCTGAACCGCACCGGTTTCACTGTCCAGTTTATAGATCTGCGGGCCGCCTGCACGGCTGGAAGTGAACATTATGTGCCGGTTATCGTTCATCCACTGTGGTTCAGTATCAATACCATAATGTTTGGTTAACTGAGTGACACTGCGGCTGGCCAGATCCATCACGTAGATTTCAGGATTACCCAATGTGGAATGAACAAACGCGAGTTTTTTTCCATCTGGTGAGAATGCCGGCGCACTGTTAGAGCCGTCAAAGCTTACTACCTTAGTACGTTTTCCGGTCGCAAGTTCCTGAAAAAATATTTCAGAGCGGCCATTCTCAAAGGAAACATAGGCCACATAACGACCATCCGGCGACCACGCTGGAGACAATACTGGCTGTTCAGAGCGGAAAATCAGCTGCTCACGCGCACCATCGGCATCAGCAAAACTCAGATTAAAGCGAGTTCGTTGCGGGTTCGTGGTGACGTACACCAGCTTGGTCGAAAACACGCCAGGAATTCCGGTCAGGCGTTTAAACACATAATCACTGACGTAATGGGCAATATCCCGTAATTGATTTTCCTGACCTTTGACCCGGTGGTGCAGCAATTCAATACGATTGTGCACATCCATCACATGAAATTCCACGGCATAACCACCCTCAGGCGCGACCGTTACCTGACCGATAACCACAAAGTCCTGGCGCAGATTACGCCAGTCTGCAAAAACAACGTCATCGGGATTATCCGGGTAGCTGATCATCAGGCCACGATCCAGGGCATTAAAATAACCCGAGCTGCCGAGGTCGTTATGAACGATACCACTGATGTCTTCTGGCAGGGTTTCAGGACCATTCCAGCTGAAAGGTACAATGGCGACAGGAATAGCACTCTGCTTACCCTGGGTTACTTCAATCACCAGCTCTGCCTGGGCAGTGCTGAATAAGCTCAAAAAGAAGATCACCAGAAATGATCTGATTACCACGACGCGTTCTCCGGTCTGAATTTCATGGTCAGGTTTCTGAAATTCTGTTCAAACACCTGAATATCCTGCGGCACCGGTAAGGGCGACGCTTTCATAATGGCCTGCTCGACCGATCGGTCCAGAGCTTCATGACCACTGCTTTTAATGACGGTGGCAGAAATTACCTCACCAGTCGGTATCATCATCAATCTGACCGTTACTTCGAGATCGCGGGTAACATTCGGTGGATAACTCCACTGCTCTGCGACCCGGGCACG
>JBPEXS010000557.1:0-3496 GCA_052031325.1 Thalassolituus sp.
GCTCTGCGTGAATACCGTCAACAGGTGGCGGCTTCCTACCCGGAGCTGAGAAGCAAAATGACCGCCCTGCGCCTGGCGACCCTGACCCGTGTTTTTATGATGGGTGGGCATGACCGCGCAGTAGCCGAACGTCTGGCCGCTGACGCCTTTGAGGTGTTCTATCACGCCCGCAGTCAACTGACGTTATTTGAGGGTGTGGAAGAAGCATTACTTCACCTGCGCAGAGATTATCAGATCATCGCCGTGACCAATGGCAATACCAACCTGAAGATTGCCGGTCACGACCACCTGTTTGATGATTTGTTTAATCCGGATGATCACGGCGCGGCCAAGCCAGCACCAGACCTGTTTCACTGTGCTCTGGCAAAGGCGGGCGTGTCTGCAGACAAAGCGATTCATATCGGCGATCACCCGGAACAGGATATAGCCGCCGCCCAGCGGGTTGGCATGAAGGCTTTATGGTTTAATAACCGCGACCGTGAATGGCCGCTGTCAGAAACCCGGCCTGACCGGGAATTCAGTCACTGGAAAGACGTGCTTCCGGCCATTGCGGCTCTGGCTGAGAGCTGAGGCGGATGCCGCTGAGGTAGCCGCTGGCGGTAAGCTTGCGCTTATCATCGGAGCCCAGACCCACCACGATCCGCTGTACATCGACAGCACTCTCGATACCGCTGACAGCGGCAAAATCTTCAGCAATATTGCGACGCACTTCATACCAGCGCAGAGGTCCCGCCTCTTCTCCTGTCACCACTATAGTCCAGCTTTTGTTTTTTTTATCCAGCGTGTGAACCTGACCAACAGACTCAGATGAATCCCAGACATAGCGGATCATGTATTTACGACGGCTGTCACGGGCGCGGAAGTACACTTCGAGGCTGAAATACACAGCGGGTTCAAGGAAAGGATCAAGGGACCAGAACCAGGACAGTTCGGGGTATTCAGAGTCACTGCGGACCCGGTTTTCTAAGGTAGCACCAAACAGGCGATCGGCACTGAAACGGATAACTTCACCATGAATCACGTCATACTGCAGATCGATATCACAACGCCACCATCCATTGGTCCAGTTGCTCAGGTTGTCGGACGACAACAGAGGCTGCGCCTTCAGTCCCGCCGGCAGGGCCAGCAGGGCTACGAATAAGAGGCTGATGAGTCTGGCAGAATTAAGTGCCCGGCTTCGCATACTACAACGTATTCTTGGTTTAAAGGGACATAGTATGCGGTCATCCGGGCTTTGACCAGCCACTCCGTTCAGAGTGTCTATTCTGCGGCTGACCACATGACACTGTCGTCAGATTGGACGGCTGCCATAGCTGGTCTGTGGCTTACGTGGGGGATCCGCCATCACATTGTCTTCAATCTGCTGAATACGACCGCCTCGCGACAGAAACGCTTCTACTTCTGCGGCCATGGCTTCACGCATACGTCGACGTGCAGCTTCAGAGCTATAGCTGTCATCATCGGCAGCCTGAACCTGCGCAGACTCTTCGCCACTGTCATTTGCCGCGATATCGTCTTCGCTGTTGAAATCATCGTCCATCTCAATCTCATTCTGTTTCGCCATTTTAACCTCCCGGTCCAGTCTGTTGATGGTGAGAAGATTTATAGACCAGTCGTAGCGGGCTTCCACGTTGGTTAACCAAGCGTTACAGAAAAAAATCCGGGGTCATATTTCAGGCACTTTACCCATCAATCCGGGACGGAAAAACGACAGTCCTGACAGGTTAGGGTTACGGGCCATTACGATCAGCGGGCATAAAAAAACCCCGCATTGCGGGGTTTTCAGTGCCGTGCAGCCAACGATCAGTCGATCTCGGCCATGTATTTGATGGCGTTCAGAATCTCGTCATCAGAACAGGTAGCACAGTTACCTTTCGGCGGCATCGCGTTGATACCGTTAATGGCATTGTTCCAAGTGGCATCCAGGCCTTTGGCCAGACGTGCATCCCACGCGGCTTTGTCGCCCTTCTTAGGTGCACCCAGAATGCCAGCGCTGTGACAGGCAGTACAGGCTGCGCCATACACTTCTTCACCGCTTCTTGGCTCGCCGGCAACAACGGTTACACCGCCGCATTCCGCACCCACACAAACCTCACCTACGGGCTTGATGCGCTCCTGAATTTTTGCAGCCTGGGCATCCAGATCGGCGTTCGCCTGAGCCATGAACAGCGCTGCCACAGCCAGTATCAGTACGTTTAATTGCTTCACAAAATCTTCCTCATCACGGCGGTACGGTTAAAACCGCGCGCATTATAGCCCTTATCGTTGTGGGATTGAACGCCTGTTACCGGGCAAACAACAGGCCCGGCTCTTTTTGAGACCTGTGCCCGCAACGATCATTGGGCACTGTTAATGACTTCTGCGCACTTAATCTTCTTTACTGTTGCTTCGTTTTTTTATCAGTTAGAGTAGCCATGGGTTCGTAAGTCGGCCAGATTCTGCGTTTTCTGCGACCCACCAATGATAATAAGGACATGATTATGAACCTGCGGTCACTGTTATTCCTGCCCCTGCTGGCACTCGCTGTCGCGTCCCTCCCGGCCTGTACTCTCAGAGTAGCAGCCCCTGAAGAACCTATTACCATAAACCTGAACGTAAAAATCGAACACGAAATCCGCGTGAAGGTCGAAAAAGAACTGGAACAACTCTTCGAAAACGAAAGTGAGCTGTTTTAAGGAGCGTTACGCATGAGACTGTTATCAATTCTGTTTGCTGCCCTGCTGTTCAGCCTCCCGGCGTCGGCGATGGAGCTGGATGAAGCCAAAGACCTCGGTCTGGTCGGAGAAATGCCCAACGGCTACCTGGGGCTGATTGCCACCAGCAACCCACAGGCTGCAGCGCTTATTGCTGAAATCAACATCAAGCGTAAGTCCCACTACCAGAGCATCGCTAACGAACAGAACACCGCTCTGGAGAACATCGAAAAGATTGCCGGTGAAAAACTGGTAAAAAAAGCACAGGCTGAAGGGCACTACTATATGAATGTCAGTGCTCAGTGGGAAAACTGAGGAGACCGCTACATGGGTACAACCGCCATTGTCACTCTGGTGTTGCTGGTTCTCGCCATTCTGTATCTGATCAGCATTTATAACCGCCTTGTCACCCTGGCCAACCGTTATAAAAACGGTTTCGCACAGATTGATGTGCAGCTGAAACGACGTTATGACCTGATCCCGAGTCTGGTGGAAACCGCCAAAGGCTATCTGAAACACGAGCGCGAAACCCTGGAAGCCGTGATCGCTGCCCGAAATGGGGCGGCCTCCGGACTGGCAGACATTGCCGGAGACCCAGCCAATGGCGCCGCCATGTCAAAACTCATGAAGGCGGAGGGCGTACTGGCTAACGCCCTGGGGCGCCTGAATGTAGTGATGGAAAATTATCCCGACCTGAAAGCCAATGAAAATATGATGCAGCTGAGCGAAGAGCTGACCTCAACCGAGAACCGGATTTCATTTGCGCGTCAGGCATTCAACGACTCCGTAATGGAATACAACAC
>JBPEXS010000558.1:0-4986 GCA_052031325.1 Thalassolituus sp.
ACTCTTTTTCTGCTGAAGATCTCAGTGGTGACGAACTGGACCTGTATGCCGGTGTGGCTAGCATCGCTTTACGTTTTTGATATTTTATTGCCTTAAGGCCTGTTTCATTGGTGTTATCAGATTCTGTTTAATTCGGCAAAAAATGCCTCGCGGGTGCGCTCTTTTTTCACCCGATCAAACACCGTCTGCATCTCTGCTGAGTGCATCGAATAATAATGCAGCCATTGCTTAAGACGGTCGGTGAGCTGTTTATCCGTCAGGTCGGGTAGTGATTCAGCCAGCGTTCCCAATAACGCCAGATTCTGCTGCAACGTCATCGGCGTGTGATCCGGATCTTTGATGCGCAGGCCAAGGTCGGGAGTAGCCACCAGTCCCCGGCCAATCATCAGCAGGTCGCTGCCACTTTCATGCTGGCACTGGCGGGCCTGTTGCGGCGTCCAGATTTCGCCGTTGGCCAGTACCGGGATTTTCACTTTCATGCGGATGGTGTTGATCCAGCTCCACCAGGCAGGGGGCTTGTAGCCTTCGAGTTTGGTGCGGGCATGAACGGTCAGCCATTGAATACCACCTTCCGCCAGAGCCTGTGCGTTTTCAACAGCCAGGGACTTGTCTTTGAATCCAAGGCGCATCTTTGCGGACACCGGAATATGCGAAGGTACGGCTTTTCGCACTTCGGTCGCGATCTGATTCAGTAAGTCCGGGTATTGCAGCAGTACGGCTCCACCCTGACTACGATTTACGGTTTTGGCCGGGCAGCCGAAGTTAAGATCAATCGCGGGTGCCCCCAGACGTGCGGCTTTAGCCGCATTTCTCGCCAGTAACTCCGGATTGCTACCCAGTAGCTGGATATGAACCGGTGTTCCTGCCTGGGTGCAGCCGCCGTTCTTAAGCTCAGGAGCAAAGCGGTAGAACACTTTCTCCGGGTAGACCTGATGAGTTATGCGGATGAATTCTGTGACGCAATGATCAATACCACCAATCGCCGTCAGTAGCTCGCGGAAAGTGCCGTCCATCAGGCCTTCCATAGGGGCAAGCGCAATATACGGGCGGGAAACAGAGGAAAATGGCAGGGTACCGGTGAACATGCAGTCTGACTCAGGTTATTGCAGCTTGCATGATATCAGGCCATCGCGGCCTCTGTTCAGTGTTTCACGATGTTCCACACACGGGATGCTCAGTTGCTTTAAACGGGCGTTTTAAGTACTCTACCCCGGCTTTGCGGGCCGTGGGCCGGGGATTTCTGTGCCCGTTAAAAACACCTGCAAAGCGGAAATAAACACACACGAGGAGCCCCCGGATGGCTGAGACAAGTCTCGTATCCCAGGGTCTGGAACTCATGATCTTCGGTATGGGTGTGGTATTCGTCTTTCTGACGATGCTGGTATTCGTAACCGGTTTCATGTCTGCCCTGATCAATAAAATTGCACCTGAAGTGAAAGCAGCTCCGGCACCTGCCGCACCTGCAGCCCCTTCGGCCGGTGTCGACCCGCAACTGCTTAAAGTGCTGTCTGCGGCGGTAAAAGAACATCGCGCGCGCCAGAAGTAGCACGCGGAGAGAGGCCTGGTGACACTCCAACAACAGGCTGCATAAACAACACGTTATCAACGTCAACGGAAAGAAAAGGCATTTACCCATGTCCGATTCTAAGAAATTAGGTATCACCGACGTCGTTCTGCGCGACGCCCACCAGTCGATCCTTGCTACCCGCATGCGCATCGACGATATGCTCCCCATCGCCGGTAAACTGGATCAGGTAGGCTACTGGTCACTGGAATCCTGGGGTGGCGCTACGTTCGACTCCTGCATCCGCTTCCTGGGCGAAGACCCATGGGACCGTATCCGCGAATTCAAAAAGGCGATGCCGAACACCAAGCAGCAGATGCTGCTGCGTGGTCAGAACCTGCTGGGTTACCGCCACTATGCTGACGATGTGGTTGAGAAATTCGTAGAGCGCGCAGCCACAAACGGTGTCGATGTGTTCCGGGTATTTGATGCCATGAACGACCCGCGCAACCTGGAAACTGCTCTGAAAGCGGTTAAAAAACAGGGCAAACACGCGCAGGGTACACTGTCTTACACCACCAGCCCGGTCCACACTCTGGAGTCCTGGGTTGAGCTGGCCAAGCAGATTGAAGACATGGGTGCAGACTCTATTGCCATTAAAGATATGGCCGGTGTTCTGACTCCATACGCTGCATTTGAGCTGGTTTCCCGTCTGAAAGCTCAGACGGATCTGGAAGTTCAGCTGCATGCACACGCCACTTCAGGTCTGTCTGATATGACCAACCTGAAAGCGATTGAAGCCGGTATTGACCGCGTTGACTGCGCTATCTCCTCCATGTCCATGACCTACGGTCACACAGCGACTGAATCCATCGTTGCGGCACTGGCCGGTACTGAGCGTGATACTGGCATCGACCTGCTGCTGCTGGAAGAGATTGCTGCTTACTTCCGCGACGTACGTAAGAAGTACGCCAAGTTTGAAGGCGCTCTGAAAGGTACTGACAGCCGGATTCTGGTGGCTCAGGTTCCAGGCGGCATGCTGACCAACATGGAAAACCAACTGCGTGAGCAGGGCGCTTCTGACAAGTTTGATGACGTGCTGCGTGAAATTCCACGCGTCCGTGAAGACCTGGGTTACATCCCACTGGTTACTCCGACGTCTCAGATTGTGGGTACTCAGGCGGTTCTGAACGTACTGACCGGTGAGCGTTACAAGTCTATCTCGAAAGAAACTCAGGGCATCCTGAAAGGCGAATACGGTGCTGCACCTTCCGCTATGAACGCTGAGCTGCAGGCCAAAGTTCTGGACGGTAAAGAAGCCATCACCTGTCGCCCGGCTGACCTGCTGGAGAACGAACTGGATAAAGTCATCGCTGACGTTGAGAAGCTGGCTGCCGATAAAGGCTTCAAGCTGTCTGATGACGTGATCGACGATGCCCTGACTCTGGCTCTGTTCCCACAGATTGCGCCTAAGTTCCTGGAAAACCGCGGTAACCCTGATGCCTTCGAACCAGCACCGAAAGGCGCTGAAGAAGACACCTTCACCGTGACCGTTGATGGCAACGAATACGTTGTTAAAGTTGACGACGGCGGTGATGTGACTGAGCTTGCCCCGGTCAATGGTGCTCCTCTGTCCTTCGGTGGTGATTCCGGTTCTGCAACGGTTGCTGCTCCTGTAGCTGCGGGTGGCGGTGAGCCGATTGGTGCTCCTCTGGCTGGTAACGTCTGGAAAGTGCTGGCCAAGCCAGGTCAGACCGTTGCTGAAGGCGATGTAGTACTGATTCTGGAAGCCATGAAAATGGAAACCGAAGTCCGTGCTCCACGCGCCGGTACCGTTGGCAGCGTAGCCGCTACAGAGGGCTCCTCTGTGAAAGTGGGCGACACTCTGTACACCCTGGCCTGATAGGGGACGACAAATGCAAAGTTTGATCAACCTCTGGAATGACACTGGTATCGCCCACATCGAGGGCGGCCAGGCGATCATGATGCTGGTGGCTTTCGGTATGCTGTACCTGGCCATCAAAAAGGGCTTTGAACCTCTGTTGCTGCTGCCAATTGCAGTCGGTACTCTGATGGTTAACATCCCGGGTGCTGGCATGGGCTGGTCTGCCGCTGAAGCGGCGATCCGTAGCGGTGATGCGGCTATTCTGGCGCAGTTCCGCGATCTGCTGGGCGTAGCTCCGGATGCCGGTATGCACGCACTGCTGGATGCCTATCACGATGCCAGTGGCAGCCTGTATAAGAAAGCCCTGATGCTCGGCTCTTCACTGGGCTTTGAAAACGGCATGCTCTACAGCTTCTACAGCGTAACCATCGCCTCTGGTGTGGCGCCGCTGCTGATCTTTATGGGCGTTGGTGCGATGACTGACTTTGGTCCTCTGCTGGCGAACCCTAAGACTCTGCTGCTGGGTGCCGCGGCTCAGTTCGGTATCTTCGGTACCGTATTTGGCGCCGTACTGCTGACCGATGCGGGTCTGATGGACTTCACTCTGCAGCAGGCGGCAGCCATCGGTATCATCGGTGGTGCTGACGGTCCGACCTCGATCTTTATTGCTTCCAAGCTGGCGCCTGAACTGCTGGGTGCTATCGCGGTAGCAGCGTATTCCTATATGGCTCTGGTGCCGCTGATTCAGCCACCGATCATGAAAGCGCTGACCACAGAAGCTGAGCGTAAGATCAAAATGGAACAGCTGCGTGAAGTGAGCAAAGGCGAAAAGATCATCTTCCCGCTGGCGATTCTGGTCCTGGTAGCTCTGCTGCTGCCATCCGCTGCGCCGCTGCTGGGAATGTTCTGCTTCGGTAACCTGATGAAGGAATCCGGTGTGGTTGAGCGTCTGAGCGACACTGCCCAGAACGCCCTGATCAACATCGTGACTATCTTCCTCGGCCTGTCCGTGGGTTACAAGATGAGCTCTGACGCCTTCCTGAATGGCAGCACCCTGGCGATCATTGTGCTGGGTCTGATTGCCTTTATGGTAGGTACTGCGACCGGTGTTCTGATGGCCAAGCTGATGAATGCTGTGACCAAAGATCCGATCAACCCACTGATTGGTTCTGCCGGTGTATCTGCGGTACCTATGGCGGCTCGTGTATCCAACAAAGTTGGTCTTGAAGCGAACGGCCAGAACTTCCTGCTGATGCACGCTATGGGGCCGAACGTGGCTGGTGTTATCGGATCGGCAGTGGCGGCAGGGGTGATGATCTCCTTCTTCGGTTAAAGCTGCCTGCGTTGCTGCTGCGGTGTTAAAAATCGGCTCAGGATGCTCATGTACGATATGTACACTCCGCTCCTTCGCCGGTTTTTGCCTTGCAGCAGCGGCCTCGCCAACGCTTTAACCCTCCGCGTTATTGCGGTTCATTCATCTGAATCGTTTCTGAAAAAGCCCGGTTATTCCGGGCTTTTTTATGCCTTGTCTGCGAGTCGCTCGTAACGCTTCACGTATTTGGTGAACCTGCTGCTCGCGCAACGCTTCTGTCATCTG
>JBPEXS010000559.1:0-1378 GCA_052031325.1 Thalassolituus sp.
ATCGGGCACATCAGCCCTCAGAGGAACCGCACCTTAACCGGTCTGTCAGAACAGTCGGTTACCCTCTGTATTTTCTTATCGCACAGGTTGTTTCATGCATTCCGTTTTCCGCGAGCCCATCAATGGTCTGACTCATCTGGGCGGCGCTGTCTTTTCCATCGTTGCACTGTGTATTCTCAGTGCGCAGGCCGCCTTTCATGGCGGTATGATGCACATGGTGGCCTTTATGATTTTTGGCTCCACCATGTTATTGCTGTTTCTCAGCAGCGCCATTTATCACCTGCTGCACGCACCGGAGCATGTGATTTTCTGGCTGCGCCGCATCGACCATATGACCATTTTTCTGCTGATCGCTGGCAGTTACACCCCCTTCTGCCTGATCCCTTTATATGGCCCTGCCGGGATTACATTACTGGTGAGTATCTGGACGCTGGCCGTGGCCGGTGTGCTGATGAAAATCTTCTGGATGAACGCCCCCATGTGGTTTTCCACCCTGATTTATTTAGGCATGGGTTGGCTCGTGGTCTTTGCCTACGGGCCGGCGATGGAGCATATTCCGGAAGCGGCGCTGCAATGGTTATTCTGGGGTGGGGTGGCCTACTCCGTGGGTGCAGTCATTTTCGTCACCCGCTGGCCTGATCCCTGGCCGCGCTGGTTTGGCCACCATGAGATCTGGCATGTATTTGTACTGATCGGCGCTTACTGCCATTTTCACGCGATTGCATTTCATCTGGCAGACCTGCCAGTGGGATACTGAAGCGGCTGATCGATAAAAACCCTTCTTTTTTAATGAGTCAAAAAAAAGCCCGGCATTGCCGGGCTAAAGAAGGAAAGCAGAATTCAGCCTTTGAGAAACTTCGCGTGAAAACGCAGGTGATCCTCAATAAAACTCGAGATAAAGAAATAACTGTGGTCATAACCCTCGTGCTGACGCAGAGTCAGTGGGTACTGAGTTTCATCAGCCGCTGCGGCAAGGGTCTCGGGCTTCAGCTGCTCAGCAAGAAAATTATCCGCCAGCCCCTGATCCACCAGCATAGGTAACTGAATCTGAGCGTTTTTCATCAGCTCGACCGAGTCGTATTCTGACCAGGTGCTGCGGTCATTACCCAGATAATTCCCCAGAGCCTTTTCACCCCACGGGCAATCCATAGGATGGCAGATGGGGCTGAACGCTGAAATCGAACGGTAACGCCCTGGATTTTTCAGACCCACGGTAATAGCACCATGCCCGCCCATGGAGTGACCACTGATGGAGCGCTCCTGAGAGACCGGAAACTCCGCTTCAATCAACTCGGGCAGCTCGTTCACCACATAGTCATACATGCGGTAATGATTGCTCCAGGGTGACTCAGTGGCGTTCAGATAAAAGCCGGCACCC
>JBPEXS010000056.1:0-3095 GCA_052031325.1 Thalassolituus sp.
GCCACCCAGACCAGTAAGCTGGGCTTACAATAAAAATAACACGCCCCGAAAAGCCGCATGACGCGGCTTTTTTGTTGCCCCGGGAAAAGTGTCTGAGCAGTTCCCTGCCCCAGCCCAGCCCGGAATCAGCGCAGACCAATAAACCCATACCAATAAACCCAGACCATCAGGCATAAAAAGCCGGTGGACGATGCACTGGATGCAGGGAGCGCTCACGACAACATCGAAGGGGATCACCAGACCAGCAGACAGCTGCAGAGACCCGGATTACAGCAACACGGAAACTGGACATAGAAGCTGAACATGGAGGCTAAGCAACTACCGGACTTGATCTGGATAGCCCCCGCCAGAAGACTCGAACGGCAAACGCTCTGCAATATGAGAGTGTTACCACTGCGAGCCCCCAGGTGTTACCGGCCACTGCGCAATAGACAAGTTCAGTCTGTTACCGAACTTCTCAGGACTGTAAACATACGTAACGAATGAAGTAACAGATCATGCCAGGAGGTGGCATAACAGGACACGAAAAATCAGTAAGCTATTGTTTTAAAAGTATTTTTTAAAGTTGGCACGCGTATCGCTTTATACTTTACAGAACTCAACACAATAAGAATAAAACAGTGTTCGGTAGAAGAGGCTCATAATAAAAATAACAACGAGTCTGAAAGCCGAGTGGGTAACAACAATAATAATAACCATGCCCGAAAAGCCGCTTATGCGGCTTTTTTATTGCCCGTCGTTCAGAGTTTCTTGCGACCTCTGACCTCTGCCTCCCCACTTCTGTTACCCCAACCTGTTACCTGAGGCCCCACCTCTGTAAACAAACGTAACGAATCAGGTAACAAATCGTGCCTAGGCACAGCAAGAGACACCCAATAAATCAGTAACCAATTGTTTTAAAAGGATTTTTAAAAATTGGCACAACAATCGCTTTATTCTTATCAGAACACAACATAATAAAAATAAAATCGTGTTCGGCGAGATGGGCACACAATAAAAATAATAAAGTGCCTGACAGCCAGGTGGGACAAAATAACAATAACAAGCCGTCCCAAAGCCGCCATCGTGCGGCTTTTTGTTTATTTGGTATCCACTAAAAGATACAATCGGCGGTCGTTTTTACACTTACAGAAGCTGAGCACGTGGTTCTGAAAGACCGAGTCAAACGTTTCTTCGGCAGAAAGAACACAGCCGCAGAAGCCACCAACATACCGCTGAAAGTCGTCTCCCGGGATGAGCACAACGTCTCCCGTCGCCAGATCAGCGAAGCCGCTGTGAAAGTCCTATACCGTCTTCACAATGCCGGGTACGAAGCGTATCTGGTGGGCGGTGGTGTGCGCGATACACTGCTCGGACTCAACCCCAAAGACTTTGACGTCGCAACCGATGCAACCCCTGAACAGGTGAATAACCTGTTCCGCAATTCGCGCCTGATCGGTCGTCGTTTCAAGCTGGTCCACGTTGTGTTTGGTCGTGAAGTGATTGAGGTTGCGACCTTCCGTGCACCGCACACTGAGTCGGCCTCGCCTAAGCAGGCTTCTCAGGGTGAGAAGGGCATGATTCTGCGCGACAACGTTTACGGCAACAAAGACGAAGATGCGATGCGCCGCGATTTCACCATCAACGCGCTGTATTACAGCATTGCGGATTTCAGTGTTCATGCTTACGCCGGCGGTTGGGATGACCTGCAGGCCCGTCGCCTGCGCATGATCGGCGATCCGGAAACCCGTTACAAAGAAGACCCGGTACGCATGCTGCGTGCCATCCGTTTTGCGGCCAAGCTGGATTTCACGCTGGACAAAGAAACCGAAGCACCGATCCGTGAACTGGCGCCTCTGCTGGATCAGATTCCACCTGCACGCCTGTTTGAAGAAGTCCTTAAACTGATCCTGAACGGCAAAGCCCTGAAAACGCTCCAGCTGATGCGTGAATACCGTCTGTTCGAAATCCTGTTCCCGATGGCATCCCTGGCCATGGATGAAGATGAGTACGCTGAAAAGCTGATCACCAACACCATGAACAACACCGACGCCCGTATTCAGGCCGGCAAGTCGGTTACCCCGTATTTCTTCCTTGCGGCCCTGTTGTGGCCACGGGTACAGCAACTGCAGGAGCGCCACGAGAGCGAAGGCGAGCCCGCCCATCCGGCCATGCAGCTGGCCGCCGATCAGGCACTGGGGCAGCAGATCCGTACGACGGCCATTCCTAAGCGTCTGTCGATTCCCATGCGTGAAATCTGGGAGCTGCAGCTGCGCCTGCTGAAAACCCGTTCGCGCCGCGCGAAAGAGCTGCTGAGTCACCCCCGCTTCCGCGCCGCCTATGACTTCCTGCTGTTGCGCAATGAGTCTGGCGAAGATCTGGCGGAGTACTGTGAGTTCTGGACCCAACTGCAGGAGCAGCACCCGGTAGAACCCCGCCGTGATCGTCCTGACAATAACGGTGATGCTCCACGCCGCCGTCGTCCGCGCCGCAACAACAGCAATCGCCGTCGCTGATGTCCGCTGTGACCGCCTACATCGGGCTGGGCGCAAACATTGGTGATCCGCAGCAACAACTGATCAGGGCGTTGCAGGCGCTCAATGGCCTGCCGTCTACTCGTCTGACCGACTGGTCTTCTTTTTACAGCAGCCGTCCATTAGGCCCGCAGGACCAGCCCGACTTTATCAATGCCGTCGCTGCGATCGAGACCTCACTATCCCCTGCTGAGCTTCTTGCTTGTACCCAACAACTGGAACTGGCACAGGGGCGTGAGAAAGTGCGCCACTGGGGTGAGCGCTGCATTGACCTGGATATCCTGTTGTACGATGACAGGGTCGTAGACACCCCTGATCTTAAGATCCCGCACGCTGGCCTGACCGAGCGCAGTTTTGTCGTCGTTCCTTTGCTTGAAATCGCCCCTGGCATCACGCTTCCGGACGGCCGCCCTCTGCAACAGATTGTTCCTGCTTTTGAGGGGGAACTGATGCAACTGCAACGCCCGGTTATTGACTTATAATGGCCAATCCGCACCATACCCCTGACACAGCCCGCCGCTTTAACGGAGACTGACATGAAAGCCATCACCATCAGAACGCTGCAATCCCTGAAGGATAACC
>JBPEXS010000560.1:0-4790 GCA_052031325.1 Thalassolituus sp.
GGTGCGAACCATCTTTCCCAGCTGCGTGAACGGATTTACACTCAGGTGAACGAGGATCACTGGTCGCCGGTTTCAGCCATGCTGAGCGCAGGCTTTCACTCTGTGGCCGAGCAGAATGTGCATTTCACCTTCCGTCCGGCGGGTACCAAGGCACTGCTCAACCTGCTGAACATGACTCCTCACCGCTGGAAGGTCGCACCTGAAAAGGCTGACGCCCTGAAAGACATGGAACCTTTTGACATTGAGGTCGACGTAACGCTGCACGCCTTCCGTCGCCAGAACGGACAAAATGACCCAGGCTGATTTCTACCACATCGCATCGCGCACCATTCATGACCAGTGGCTCTATGCCTGCCGTCTGATTGAGCAGAAGATCCTGCCGCGTAAGCTCAATGTGCTGGTACAACTGGACAGTCGCGAAAGCGCCGAAGCATTTGACAAGCTGCTGTGGGAATTCCGCCCTGATGCCTTTGTGCCTCATGCTCTGCTTGATGCCGAAGATGCCCCTGCTGACTGTCCTGTCAGTATTGGCTGGCAGGACGATCCAGGCCATCATCATGATGTTATGATCAACCTCAGTCACGAAGTACCGGTATTCTTCAGCCGCTTCCGCCGGTTTGTTGAAATACTGATTGAAGAAGATGCTGTACTGGCCCGCTCCCGCGAACATCTTAAATTCCTGAAAGACCGGGGCTATCCGTGGAATTATCACGACATGAGGATGCGTTAAATGTCTGCTCAGAATGAATCAAAAGACCTGCTCACCGAACTGCAGATGCTGAAAAAAGTGCTCGGATCGGATGATGCGACGGCGGATGCTTTTCAGGACATCCCGGTGCTGAACGATCTTTTTGAGAGCGGCAAAGAGACAAACCTCAAAGCCGTGAAGGAACCAGAAATCCCAACCGTCGGCATCGCCGCCCCGACCACTGTTTCTCAGAAGGCAGATGATGGCGAATCCAACCCACTGCTCGACCTCATCCGCCGCGAACGCCTGGTCGACGAACTGGTTGAAGACATCATGCCGATTGTTAAAAACCGCCTGCGCCTGCGCATCCGCGAGATGATCAAGGAAGAAACCGGGAAGTAAGGCTTCTTCCTCAGACTCTGGTTCCCCTCTGCGCCGTCATTCGCGATGACGAATGAATTGAACATCGCTATATCCCCACACCGTCATTGCGACAACTTCGTTGCGACAACTTCGCTGGAGCAACCCCGTTGCGAGGAGCAACGCGACGCGGCAATCCAGAGCGCCTCCCCAAAACACCACCGTCATCCTGTGGCTTGACCACAGGATCCATCAACGTCATCAATTTCACCCAAAGCCCAGCCCCCACGCCTGCATCCCGCCTCAATTTCCTATATAATCGCCCGTCATTTTTTCACACGTTTCAGACGGTAGCCCAGAGTAATGGACAAGACGTACAAGCCCAGCGCCATCGAGCAGAACTGGTACAAAAAGTGGGAAGACAACGGCTGGTTCAAGCCGTATCAGGAAGGCCTGACCGGCGAAGGCTATTCCATCATGATCCCGCCACCGAACGTCACCGGCTCGCTGCACATGGGTCATGCTTTCCAGCACACCATTCAGGATGCCCTCACCCGCTACCAGCGTATGCAGGGTAAAAAAGCCCTGTGGCAGGTCGGTACCGACCACGCCGGTATTGCCACCCAGATGGTCGTTGAACGCAAGCTCGCCGCCGAAGGCCAGCCTGACCGTCACGAACTGGGCCGTGAGAAATTCCTCGAAAAAGTCTGGGACTGGAAAGAACACTCCGGTGGCACCATCACCGGCCAGATGCGTCGTCTGGGCAACTCGGTCGACTGGGACACCGAGCGTTTCACCATGGACGACGGTTTCTACAAAGCCGTGCAGGAAGTCTTTATCCGTCTGCACAAAGACGGCCTGATCTACCGTGGCAAACGTCTCGTAAACTGGGACCCGAAACTGCACACCGCCATCTCTGACCTCGAAGTCGAAAACAAAGACAAAAAAGGTCACATGTGGCACCTGCGCTACCCGCTGGCAGATGGCCTGACCTACACCGACAACGAGGGTAACGTCAAAGACTACATCGTCGTTGCCACCACCCGTCCGGAGACCATGCTGGGCGATACCGGCGTGGCGGTTAACCCGGAAGACCCGCGCTACAAAGACCTGATCGGCAAAGAGATTGTGCTGCCACTGGTCGACCGTCGTATTCCGATTGTTGGTGACGAACACGCCGACATGGAGAAAGGCACCGGTGCCGTTAAGGTGACCCCGGCGCACGACTTCAACGACTACGAAGTCGGCAAACGCTGCAACCTGCCGATGATCAACATCTTCACCTTCGGCGCCGATGTGCGTGACGTACCTCAGGTGTTCAACACCGACGGCAGCGTGAACAGCGACGTTAAAGCCGAGATTCCGGAAAAATACCGTGGCATGGAGCGCTTCGCTGCGCGTAAAGCCATCGTTGCCGATTTCGAAGCTGCCGGCCTGCTGGATGAAATCAAAGACCACGACCTCACTGTGCCGTATGGCGACCGTGGTGGCGTAGTGATCGAGCCGATGCTCACCGACCAGTGGTACGTCGACGCCAAAACTCTGGCCAAGCCAGCGATTGAAGCAGTTGAGAATGGCGACATCCAGTTCGTACCGAAAAACTACGAGAACATGTACTTCAGCTGGATGCGCGACATTCAGGACTGGTGTATTTCCCGTCAGCTGTGGTGGGGTCACCGTATCCCGGCCTGGTACGACGCCGAAGGCAACGTCTACGTTGGTCACGACGAAGCGGAAGTCCGTGCCGACAACAACATCCCGGCGGATGCTGAACTGCGTCAGGACGAAGACGTACTCGACACCTGGTTCTCCTCCGCCCTGTGGACCTTCGGAACCCTCGGCTGGCCGAACATGGACGACCCCGAAGTCGCCAAGCGCATGCTCGACTTCCACCCGACCGACGTTCTGGTCACCGGCTTCGACATCATTTTCTTCTGGGTGGCGCGCATGATCATGATGACCATGCACTTCATCAAAGACGACGAAGGCAAGCCGCAGGTGCCGTTCAAAACCGTTTACGTTACCGGCCTGATCCGCGATGAAGTCGGCCAGAAAATGTCCAAGTCGAAAGGTAACGTCCTCGACCCGCTGGATATGATCGACGGCATCTCGCTCGACGCCCTGCTCGACAAGCGTACCGGCAACATGATGCAGCCACAGCTGGCTGAGAAGATCGGCAAGCGCACGAAAAAAGAATTCCCGGAAGGCATCGCCCCACACGGCACCGACGCCCTGCGCTTCACCCTCGCGGCCATGGCCTCCACCGGTCGTGACATCAACTGGGACATGAAGCGCCTCGAAGGCTACCGCAACTTCTGCAACAAGCTGTGGAACGCCTCACGTTACGTCATGCTCTCCATCGCCGGTGAAGAAGCGGTCGAAGCCGCAGCCGATGGTGGCAACATCGCCATCACCCCTGACATGCTCGCCGCCTGTGGGGCAGGTGGTGAAGAAGCCGCACTGTCGCTCGCTGACCGCTGGATCATCTCACGCCTGCAGAAAGCCGAAAGCGAAGTCCGCCGCCACATGGACCAGTACCGTTTCGACATGGCCGCACAGGCCCTGTACGAGTTCATCTGGAACGAATATTGCGACTGGTATCTGGAGCTGTCCAAGCCGGTACTGTGGGACGAAAACGCCAGCGAAGCCGAAAAACGCGGCACCCGCGGCACCCTCGTACGTGTGCTCGAAGCCACCCTGCGACTGGCGCATCCGATCATCCCGTTCATCACCGAATCCATCTGGCAGCAGGTGAAAGAACTGGCCGGTAAAGAAGGCGAAACCATCATGCTCGCCCGCTACCCGGAACCGCAGGAAGCCTTTATCGACGAAGGCGCTGAAGCCGACATCGAATGGCTGCAGAACGTCATCACCGCCGTGCGTAACATCCGCGCCGAAAAGAACATCGGCCCCGCCAAAGAGCTGGAACTGCTGTTCAAAAACGGTGGCGACGACGACTTCCGCCGCGCCGAAGAGAATCAGGCCTTCCTGATGAAACTCGCCAAGCTAGAAAAACTTACCTGGCTGAACGACGGCGACGAAGAACCTATGTCTGTCACCCAGCTGGTCGGCGATATGGAAGTCCTCATCCCGATGGCTGGCTTCATCGATAAAGACGCTGAAGTTGAGCGCCTGACCAAGTCGATCGAAAAGCTGGAGAAAGACCTGGAACGCGTCACCAACAAACTCAGCAACCCAGGGTTTGTGGATAAAGCGCCAGAAGCCGTGATCGAGAAAGAGAAAGAAAAAGCCGCAGGCTTTGAGCGCGATATGGCCAAGCTCAAAGACCAGATCGAGAAGATCAAGGCGCTGTAAGTTCATGGGTCAGATCTCAGAAGCCTGATGTCTGACGCTTTAACGTTCTCGCAATAAGAAACGCCAGAGCCTGCACAGGCCTGGCGTTTTTTTGTGGTAGAGCTCAACAGCAACCCCTGCAATCCACCACCATCATTGAGGCATTCACCGTCATCCTGTGGCTTGACCACAGGATCCACAAAGATAACGAATCTTGCCGGTTTCCGCCTGCCAAAGGCAGCTCCCCCCCTAGCCAAAGCATCCTCATTGGCCCCCCCCCACACCATCTGAACCTGGTCAATAAGGCACATTCTTGACATAGGCCATAACCTATATAGACTAATACCTATACACACGACAAGGATGAGTCATGTGGAGCGTTGAAACCACCGAATGGTTTGATGACTGGTATGCCAACCTGACAGATGATGAACGTGCCAATGTGCTG
>JBPEXS010000561.1:0-7304 GCA_052031325.1 Thalassolituus sp.
ATTCCGGGGCGTATTATCCGTAAGCCAACCACGCAGGAAGAAAGCGAGCGACGCGAAATGGCGGCGAAAATAGGTTTCGATGCCTACGGTCTTGCCGATGAAATGCCAGACCCGATTGCCCGGTCCATCCATAACCTGATGGATCATATGAACGCAGTGGATAAGAAAATCGACAACATGTGCAGGGCACTGAACAATCTGGGTGACCATACCTGCGATGAAGCCCTGCCGCGTCTGGAGGAAGAAACCTTCGTATCGTTGCATGAAAAGATCAAGCGGGAAGTGAGCTCCGGTCAGCAGTGAGGCCGTTGCCTGCTACCTGAACACTATGACTTGCCGGTTGTTCAGATTTACCCCTGGAGCTTTACACTGGTAATAGTTGACTGAATTACTGGGTAATACGCATACTGCAAAGCGAATGATTGATAACACGTTCTGGGGTGAACTATGAGACTGACAACCAAAGGCCGCTACGCCGTGACTGCCATGCTGGATCTTGCGATTCATGCCCGGCAGGGGCCGGTCAGTCTGAATGATATCTCCGGACGGCAGGCTATATCGCTGTCGTATCTGGAGCAGTTGTTTGCCAAGCTGCGCCGTAATGGTCTGGTTGAAAGTATCCGTGGTCCGGGTGGTGGCTACCGCCTGAGTCGCCAGGATCATGAAATCAACGTTGCTGAGATTGTTGATGCCGTTAACGAGACCATCGATGCCACTCGTTGCAATAAAAAGGGTGATTGCCATGACGGTGAAGAGTGCCTTACCCACCATCTGTGGATGGATCTCAGTGATCAGATTCATGGTTTCCTGTCCGGCATTTCACTGAGTCATCTGGTCGGTCGCCGCGAAACCCTGGAAATTTCCCGCCGCCAGAGTCGCCAGCAGGGCGACCGTATTTCGACCCTGGCAGAAGACAGCTGAGCTTCTGCCGGACTACCGGCCTCGAATCAGGCGCTCTTGACTAACAGGATCGCCCAGCCAAAATGCACTGCACATCTGTTACGCATCTGGTATTTGCATGAACCCTGTTTATCTGGACTACGCCGCCACCACCCCTTGTGCCCCTGAAGTGGCTGAGGCCATGGCACAGTGCCTGACCCTGGAGGGCGTATTTGCCAATCCGGCGTCGCGTTCGCATCGCTTTGGCTGGCAGGCAGAGCAGCGAGTCGAAAAAGCACGCAATCAGGTCGCTGCACTGCTCAAGGCGGACCCGCGAGAGATCGTCTGGACCTCAGGTGCGACAGAATCTAACAACCTGGCGCTTAAGGGCGCGGTGGAGTATCTGCAACAGCAGGCTCCCGGCGCACCTCTGCACATCATCACCTCGGCCATCGAGCATAAAGCCATTCTCGATACTGTGCGCTGGCTGGAGCAGAGCCGTGGTGTCGCGGTGACCCGCCTGATGCCCGATGCCAGTGGTATGATTACCCCAGAGCAGGTTAAAGAGGCTTTGCGTGATGACACCTGTCTGGTGTCACTGATGGCCGTGAATAATGAGCTGGGTACCGTCACCGACATTGCCGCCATGGCGGAGTTGCTGAAAGATCATAAGGCGCTGTTGCACGTCGATGCGGCGCAGGCCGTCGGTAAAATCCCGGTAAACATTGATGACTGGCCGGTGGATCTGCTGTCGCTGTCAGCGCATAAGTTTTATGGGCCGAAAGGGGTGGGCGTACTTTACGTGCGACGTGATCCGCAGGCGCATGTGCTGGCACAGATGCACGGCGGTGGTCATGAGCGCGGTATGCGCTCCGGCACCTTGCCGACTCATCAGCTCGTGGGTATTGGCGAAGCCGCGCAACTGGTCGGCGAGCACCTGGCTGACGATATGCCGCGCATCGCTACACTGCGTGACCGTTTATGGCAGGGTATCTCTGCACTGGGTGGCCTGCACCGTAATGGCGATGCAGCACATTGCACCCCCAATCACCTGAATGTCAGTGCTGAAGGCGTGGATGGAGAGATCCTGTTGGCGTCGCTGGCGCGCGTTGCGGTGTCATCGGGTTCGGCGTGTACGTCGGCCAGTGTGGAACCTTCTTACGTTCTCAAGGCCATAGGGCTGTCGGATGAGCTGGCGCATGCCGGGTTAAGGTTCAGTCTTGGGCGGTACACCACCGAACAGCAGATTGATGAAACCATTGCGGAGTTCACCCGGGTTCTGACTCTGTTGAGAAAGTCCTGAGTCATAAAGCGCGTCAGGCTGCCTGATACATACTCGGGCTTACCAATAAATGACGGTAAAGCGGGTCAGGCCCGGAGCTGTTCTGTGTGTCAGGGCGTAATCGCATCTTCCTTTATACAACTTTGCGATAAAGGTGCGTATAATCCGCGGGATTTTTCCATCGACTCAAACAAAACCGGAGTAAATTAGAATGGCTGTTGAACGCACCCTCTCGATCATTAAACCAGACGCAGTTGCCAAAAACGTCATCGGCGAAATCCTGTCACGTTTCGAAAAAGCGGGCCTGAAAGTTGTTGCTGCTAAAATGATCCAGCTGGATGATGAAAAAGCCGGTGGCTTCTACGCAGAACACAAAGAGCGTCCTTTCTTTGGTGATCTGGTTTCTTTCATGACTTCTGGTCCTGTGGTTGTACAGGTTCTGGAAGGTGAAGGCGCAATCGCCCTGAACCGCGAACTGATGGGTGCTACCAACCCGAAAGAAGCTGACGCCGGTACCATCCGCGCTGACTTCGCAGAAAGCATCGATGCCAACGCCGTTCACGGTTCTGACTCTGCTGCGTCTGCTGAGCGTGAAATCGCTTACTTCTTCGCCGACGGCGAAATCTGCCCACGTTAATCACGGGCAGTCTGGGAGGCCAGTCTGGCCTCTCAATCACCCCTCAGGTACTGATGTATGTCTGAATCGCCACAGAAAGTGAATCTCCTCGGCCTGTCGCCGGCAAAAATGGAAGACTTTTTCATCGGACTCGGTGAAAAGAAATTCCGTGCCCAGCAGATGCTGAAATGGATTCATCAGATGGGCGAATCTGACTTCAGCAAGATGACCAATATGGGTAAGGCCCTGCGGGAAAAGCTGGCTGCTGTCAGTGAAGTCGCTCTGCCTGAGGTGGTGTACGAAGATTTTTCCAAAGACGGTACTCGCAAATGGGTTATGCGCATGCCGGGTGGCAGCGCCGTAGAAACCGTCTGGATCCCGGAGAAAGACCGGGGCACGCTCTGTATCAGCTCACAGATTGGCTGTTCCCTCGACTGCAGTTTCTGCTCGACGGGTAAACAGGGCTTTAACCGTGATCTCAGCGTGGCTGAAATCATCGGGCAGGTGTATGTCGCTGCTATGAGCTTTCACCAGGCCGGTGAACGTCGCGGCGGTAAAATCACCAACGTGGTGCTGATGGGCATGGGTGAACCTCTGCTCAATTTCGACAACGTCGTCGATGCCATGCATCTGATGATGGACGATAACGCCTACGGCTTGTCCAAGCGTCGTGTCACCCTGAGTACTTCAGGCGTTGTCCCTATGCTGGAGAAACTGGGTGATGTCATCGATGTGTCGCTGGCGGTGTCTCTGCACGCGCCGAATGATGAACTGCGTAATACGCTGGTACCACTGAACAAGAAATACCCCATCAACGTACTGATGGAGTCGGTAAACCGCTATCTGGGCAAACTGCCGGATAAGCGCAAAGCCACGATTGAATACACGCTGATTGATGGCGTGAACGATGGCCTGGATCACGCCAAACAGCTCGCTGAGGTACTGCGCGATACCCCGTGTAAGGTCAATCTGATTCCGTTCAATCCTTTCCCGAATTCTGGCTATAAACGCCCGAGCAATAACCGTGTATACCGCTTCCGGGATGCGCTGATTGCCGAAAACTACGTCGTTACCATCCGCTCAACCCGCGGTGACGACATCGACGCAGCCTGTGGCCAGCTGGTCGGTAAGGTCGAAGACCGTACCCGCCGCAGTGAGCGTTACATCAAACTGGTTGAAGAGAAAAACCCACAGGAGGGTACGTCGCTGTGAGCCTGCTCCGACTTCTGACTCTGACACTCGTGGTTGTGACCAGCCTCAGCGGCTGTGTGACAGTGACTCAGGATCGCTTTGCGGAAAAAGCATCGCCTGAAAAGTCCGTTGATAATTACACTCAGCTGGGGCTGGGGTATCTGCAGAAAGGTCGCCCTGACTGGGCCCGTGACCGTCTGCAGAAAGCATTGGAAATTGATCCGGATAACGCCGCCGCCAACGATGCCATGGGACTCGTCTGGCAGACAGAGGGCGAGCTGGACCTGGCTGAAGAGTCTTTCGATAAGGCCCTCAAATCCGATTCTGGCTTTACCCAGGCGCGTCATCACCTGGGCCGGCTGTACATGCAGACCGGTGATTTCGTCAAAGCAGAGAAACTGCTGAAAAAGACCGCGAACGACCGCTACTACAACGCTCGTGTGCAGGCTTACAGTGACCTCGGAATGACGAATTATCGTCTTGGCAATCCAACGCTGGCGATTGATGCCTACAAGGAATCCCTGCGCCTGGCGCCGTACAATGTCGATGCGCTGGTGAATGTATCCACGCTCCTGTTTGAGCAGCAGCAGTACGATGAATCGCAGAAATACTTCGACCGTTTTGACCGCCTGGCTCTGAAAGATCAGACCGATCACAGCGCCCACAGCCTGTGGCTGGGCATTCAGCTGGCTAACATCAATCAGAACACCAGTACTGCGGTGCGTCTGGCCACTGAGCTGAAAAAGAACTTCCCGCAGTCCCATGAATACCGTCTCTATCAGGCCTCACTGGCCGGAGCGCCTCTGTGAACAAAAACATGGAAAACCCGATCAAGCGTCGGGTCAGCCGTAAAATCTGGGTCGGTGATGTCCCTGTGGGTGGTGACGCCCCGATCGCCATTCAGACCATGACCAATACCGAAACCACCGATGTCGCCGCAACCGTCGCGCAGATTAAGCGTGCACAGGACGCCGGTGCCGACATCGTGCGTGTGTCCGTCCCGACTATGGATGCCGCCGAAGCCTTCGGCGAGATCCGCAAACAGGTCGATATCCCACTGGTATCCGATATCCACTTTGACTACCGCATTGCGCTGCGCGTGGCTGAGCTGGGTGTGGATTGTCTGCGTATTAACCCGGGTAACATCGGCCGTGAGGATCGCGTACGTGCCGTGGTGGATGCCGCGAAAGACAAAGGTATCCCGATCCGGATTGGTGTTAACGCCGGCTCGCTGGAAAAAGACCTGCAGAAAAAATACGGTGAACCCACGCCAGATGCGCTGGTGGAATCCGCCATGCGTCATATCGACATTCTGGATCGTCTGAACTTCCCGGACTTCAAGCTCAGCCTGAAAGCCTCAGACATCTTTATGACCGTTGCGGCCTACCGCAAAATCGCCAGTCAGATTGAGCAGCCACTGCACCTGGGCATCACCGAAGCCGGTGGCCTGCGCGGTGGTACAGTGAAATCATCTATCGGCTTGGGCCTACTGCTCTGGGACGGTATCGGCGATACCATCCGGGTATCTCTGGCTGCCGATCCGGTTGAAGAAGTCAAAGTCGGCTGGGACATGCTGAAGTCGCTGAAACTGCGCTCGCGTGGAATCAACTTTATTGCCTGCCCAAGCTGCTCACGCCAGAACTTTGATGTGATCAAGACCATGAATGAACTCGAACAGCGCGTCGAAGACATCCGCACCGACATGAGTGTGTCTGTCATTGGTTGTGTCGTGAATGGCCCGGGCGAAGCCAAAGAAACCGACCTGGGTCTGACGGGTGGTCAGCCGAATCTGGTGTATCTGGATGGTAAACCGGCCGGTAAACTCAGCAATGACAATCTGGTAGACGACCTCGAACGTATGATCCGCCAGCGTGCAGCTGAACTGGACGAAGAACGTAATAACCTGATCGCCAGCGAAGGCTGAGCGCTCACAGTAAAAGAAACTATGTCGAAGAAAATTCAGGCTATCCGTGGAATGAACGACATACTGCCTGGGCAAAGCCCGGTCTGGCAGTATGTCGAAGGTACCGTTAAAGATCTGCTGGCATCGTACGGCTATGACGAAATCCGTATGCCCATCGTTGAGCAGACGGCGCTGTTCAAGCGTTCCATCGGCGAAGTCACAGACATCGTCGAAAAAGAGATGTACACCTTCGAAGACCGCAACGGCGACAGCCTGACCCTGCGCCCGGAAGGCACTGCCAGCTGCGTACGCGCCTGCGAAGAGCATGGCCTGCTGTACAACCAGACTCAGCGCCTGTGGTACACCGGCCCGATGTTCCGCCACGAACGTCCGCAGAAAGGCCGTTACCGCCAGTTCTATCAGATCGGTGTGGAAACCTTTGGCATTGCCTCTGCCGACATCGATGCCGAGTTGATTCTGCTCACCGCCCGTCTCTGGGAGCAACTGGGCCTGACCGACTCTGTCACCCTGCAGCTCAACACGCTGGGCAGTAACCAGGCACGGGCAGATTACCGCGATGCGCTGGTGGCTTACCTGTCAGAACGTAAGGATCAGCTGGATGAAGACAGCCAGCGCCGCCTCGAAAGCAATCCACTGCGTGTGCTCGACAGCAAGAATCCGGATACTCAGGCGCTGTTGCAAGAGGCACCTGAACTCCATGACTACCTCGATGACGAAAGCCGGGAAGATTTCGCCACCCTGCGTACCATCCTGGATGCCGCCGGTGTGAAATACGAAATCAATCAGCGCCTGGTACGTGGTCTCGATTACTACTGCAAAACCGTCTTTGAATGGGTGACCGACAAACTGGGTGCCCAGGGTACTGTGTGTGCCGGTGGTCGCTATGATGGTCTGGTCGAGCAGCTGGGCGGTAAACCGACGCCTGCCGTCGGCTTTGCCATGGGCGTTGAACGCCTGATTCTGATGCTGGAAACTCTGGAGCTGATTCCGCCTCAGGTGATGCAGACGGTCGATCTGTATGTCTGTGGTGTGGGTGAGGGCGCGGCGATGGCGTCTCTGTTGCTGGCCGATCAGCTGCGTGAATCCCAGCCCTGGTTGCGTGTACAGACCCATTGCGGTGGCGGCAGCTTCAAGAGCCAGATGAAAAAAGCCGATAAGAGCGGGGCACTCTTTGCTCTGTTACTGGGCGAAAGCGAAATTGCTGAATCCAAAGTTACCGTGAAAGACCTTCGCGGTGGCACTGAACAGATCACCATCGGGCAGTCTGAACTGCCCGACTGGCTGACGGTTCACCTTAACTGATAAGAACAACAGCTGGCTCTGCGAGCCGGTCAACGAGTAAACAAGGATCCGGTTGGATAAATTATGACTGAGTACCGTACCGACGAAGAACAGGCAGAGATCATCAAAAA
>JBPEXS010000562.1:0-2212 GCA_052031325.1 Thalassolituus sp.
GCCATTGGCCTGCACACCATGGTTTCCGACGACCGTCGAGTTGAGATTCTGGTGCATTCCTTTTCAGAATATGCCCGTGTCGCCAGCATTGGTTATCGCTACCTGTTCTGACTTTTCCTGCCGGACAGGCGCTCTGTCTGTCCGGGCTGTCCCTGCTCCCTGTTTCCTGGCCCTGTCTCTGCTCCTGCGTTTTCTATAGAATAGCGACCTTTCTGAATGACCCGCCTGCCATCCTGTCTGCAGGCAGAAGAACCCGGAGACGACATGTCTGATCTGCCCCTGGCTGACAACATTCACAAACGCCGCACCTTCGGCATCATATCTCACCCGGATGCCGGTAAAACGACCATCACGGAAAAACTGCTGCTGTTCGGAAATGCCATTCAGCTGGCCGGTACCGTGAAAGGTAAAAAAACCGGTCGTATGGCCACCTCTGACTGGATGCAGATGGAGCAGGAGCGGGGTATCTCGATCACTACCTCGGTGATGCAGTTTCCCTACCGTGAGCGCATGGTGAACCTGCTCGATACGCCCGGACACGAAGACTTCTCCGAAGATACTTACCGCACTCTGACCGCAGTGGATTCCGTGCTGATGGTGATCGACGGTGCTAAGGGTGTGGAAGACCGGACCATCAAACTGATGGATGTCTGTCGCCTGCGCGATACGCCGATCTTCACCTTCATCAATAAGATGGACCGTGAAGTACGCGAGCATATTGAAGTACTGGATGAGATCGAAACTGTACTCAAAATCAAATGTGCACCTGTGACCTGGCCAATTGGCATGGGGAAAGCGTTCAAAGGCATTTATGACCTGATGACCGATACCATTCATGTATTCAAACCCGGTCAGGCCAGCGTGGTGCCCGATGATGTACAGATCAAAGGTCTCACTTCACCCGAAGCAGTAGCCTTGCTGGGTCAGGATCTGGTTGATGAAGTACAGGAAGAAATTGAGCTCGTGCAGGCAGCCAGTCACGAATTTGATCTGGATGAGTACCTGCGTGGTGAACTGACGCCGGTGTTCTTCGGCACCGCTCTGGCCAACTTCGGCGTGCGTGAAATGCTCAACTACTTTGTTGAGTGGGCACCGTCACCACTGCCACGCGAAACCGATAAAGGACCGGTTGCTCCCGAAGACGATAAGTTCACCGGCTTTGTGTTTAAGATCCAGGCCAATATGGACCCTAAGCACCGTGACCGTATCGCCTTTATGCGTATCTGCTCCGGGACCTACACCAAAGGCATGAAAATGAAGCACGTGCGTATCGGTAAAGATGTGAAGATTGCCGATGCGGTGACCTTCCTGGCCGGTGACCGCTCTGCCGTGGAAGAGGCGCTGTCTGGCGACATCATTGGCCTGCATAATCACGGCACGATTCAGATTGGTGATACCTTCACCTTTGGTGACGATATGCAGTTCACCGGTATTCCGCACTTTGCACCTGAGCTGTTCAAGCGCGTACGCTTAAAAGATCCGCTGAAAATGAAGCAGTTGCAGAAGGGCCTGCAGCAGCTGTCAGAAGAGGGTGCTACTCAGTTGTTTATGCCTCTGAATAACAATGACCTGATTCTCGGAGCGGTCGGTGTGCTGCAGTTTGATGTAGTGCAACAGCGTCTGCGCGATGAATACAAAGTCGAGTGTATTTACGAGCCCGTCAGTGTCAGTACTGCCCGTTGGGTCTACTGTGATGACGCCAAAATGCTGGAAGACTTCAAGCGCAAGGCCGCAGAAAACCTGGCGATGGATGGCGGTGGCTACCTGACCTATATCGCTCCGACACGGGTGAACCTGTCACTGACTGAAGACCGCTGGCCGGATGTTCAGTTCAAAGCCACCCGCGAGCACTGAGTCTTAACGAACAGTGCCTGTTTAATGGCGATATCCGCGGATGCTGTCAGCTACGACGCTGGCATCTTCCCGGAGCTTCTTCGCTGCATCCGTTAACTCCGCCATGGAGGCGGATGACTGTTCACCCAGTTCAGCAGCACTGGCGTTAATGTTGTGAATATCATCACTGATACGCTGCTGCTGCTGGGCTGCCTGATAAATCTCCTGATTCAGCCTCGTAATTTCATCAATCACTGCCACCAGGCTTTCCAGGGCTTCCAGCGTGCTCTGCGATTGTTGTGCGTGCTCATGAGCGCTGTTGGAGTAGTCACTCAATTCCTGCGCTGAGCGACTGGCTTCCTGCTGCAGAGAATTGACC
>JBPEXS010000563.1:0-3185 GCA_052031325.1 Thalassolituus sp.
CCCTGAGACACGGCATCAAACACCTGCAAGGCAGGCACCAGCTCACCGGCACCATAGACTTTAATCTGCAGCCGCCCCGCCGACATTTCATCCACCAGGTCGGCGAATTTTTCTGGCGCGGTGCCCAGCCCCGGGAAGTTCTTCGGCCAGGAGGTCACCAGCTTCCATTTAATGGTTTCAGCTTTGGTGGGTGCCGTGACAGAGCCTTCGGTTGTGGTCGGGCAGTCCTGATTACAGGCCGTCAGTGCAATCGCTGACAACACCAGCAGAAGAAGCTTTTTCATGGGGTTTCCTTTCTTTTTATCGTAAATTCTTTCGTTATTCTGGCGCAGCAGCAGGCTACAGCGCTTCAAGCTTGGCAAAACTGGCAACCAGCCATTTACTGCCCTGCTCATCAAAATTCACCTGAATCCGCAGGCCCGGCCCCTGCCCTTCGAATTGCAGTACGGTACCTTCACCGAACATGGCGTGTGATACCCGCTGTCCCAGCGCATAGGGATACTCCTGAGCAATTGAACTGCCTGATGAGAAGCTACTGCCTCCGCCAGAAGATCGCGCTGAAAGCGGGCGACTGATGCTGTTGCGCAGACGCACTTCCTGCACCAGCTCGGCCGGAATTTCACGGATAAAACGCGACGGGGTGCTGAAATTTTCCTGACCATGCAGGCGACGACTTTCGGCGCAGGTCAGGATCAGTTTTTCCATCGCACGGGTGATGCCGACATAGGCCAGACGACGTTCTTCTTCGAGCCCGTCGGCTTCGTCCATCGACATTTTATGTGGGAACAGTCCTTCTTCCAGACCAGCCAGCACCACTTGTGGGAATTCCAGGCCTTTGGCCGAGTGCAGTGTCATCAGCTGCACAGCGTCTTCGTATTCATCCGCCTGGCCTTCGCCAGACTCCAGTGAGGCACTGTCGAGGAAGTCGGCCAGTGGCGTGACTTCTTCTTCCTGATCCAGATAATCCGGCTCGAACTGACGCGCCGCATTCACCAGCTCTTCCAGGTTGTCGACCCGGGCCTGGCCCTTTTCACCTTTCTCTTTCTGGTGGTGCTCGATCAGTCCCGTGGTCTGGATGACATGATTGACCAACTCATGCAGAGGCAATTCAGTGGCAGAGACATCCAGCTCATCGACCATATCCTGGAACGCCTGCACCGACTTGGCGGCACGCGTTGGCAGGCTGCTGTGCTCCAGCGCTTTGGTCAGCGCCTGCCACAGTGAGCAGCCTTCATCACGGGCAATGGCACGCAACGCTTCGACGGTTTTCTCACCCAGTGCACGCGCCGGGACGTTGATCACCCGCTCGATGGCGGCATCGTCATCGCGGTTCAGAATCAGGCGTAAATACGCCAGGGCATTTTTAATTTCGAGACGCTCGTAGAAGCGCTGGCCGCCATAAATACGATAAGGAATGGCCGCACGCAGCAGGGCTTCTTCGAGTGTCCGGGATTGCGCATTCGAGCGGTACAGAATCGCCATGTCCGCACGAGCGCGGCCACTGCGGGCCCATTCGTCGACCAGGTCAGCGATGTAACGGGCTTCGTCCTGCTCGTTAAAGGCGCTGTAGAGCAAGATGGGTTCACCGTCTTCACCATCGGTACGCAGCTCTTTACCGAGGCGTCCCTGGTTATTGGCGATGACGGCATTGGCGGCCTCAAGAATGGTCGCCGTGGAGCGGTAATTCTGCTCCAGTTTGATCATTTCCACATTGGGAAAATCGTTCTGGAAGTGACGGATGTTATCGATATTGGCACCACGCCAGCCATAGATTGACTGGTCATCATCGCCCACCACCATGACCGAGACTTTGTCACCGGCCAAAAGACGGATCCAGGCGTACTGGATGTTGTTGGTATCCTGAAATTCGTCCACCAGAATATTGCGGAAGCGGTTCTGATAGTGCGCCAGCAGATCCGGATTGTGCAGCCAGAGTTCATGAGCGCGCAGTAGAATTTCGCCAAAATCCACCAGACCCTGCTGCTGGCAGTAATTCTCATAAATCTGATAGAAATCCCGCAGCTGGCGACTGAACGGGTCGGCGGAGGGAATCACATGAGCGGCGCGACGGCCCTCATCTTTTTGCCCATTGATAAACCACTGAAACTGCTTTGGCGGAAAGCGGCTGTCATCAATGTTGTTTTCTTTCATCAGACGCTTGATTAAACGTAACTGATCATCGCTGTCGAGAATCTGGAAGTGCTGCGGCAGACCCGCTTCCTGCCAGTGCTGTTTCAACAGACGGTGCGCCAGACCATGGAAAGTACCAACCCAAAGACCATTACCCGGCATCTGCAGCAGGTCTTCCAGACGGGTGCGCATTTCGCGCGCCGCTTTATTGGTAAAGGTCACCGCCATGACTGCAAACGGAGAGACGTTTTCAACGTTCAGCAACCAGGCGATACGGTGCACCAGAACGCGGGTTTTACCGGAGCCGGCACCAGCCAGCACCAGCTGATGACGTGACGATGCCGCCACCGCATTGCGCTGGCCGTCATTGAGTTGATCAACAAGTAATGAGATATCCATGACGGGCAAGTCTACCAGATTCAGGCAGCCACACTGTACGGCTAATTCCCTGCTGGCAGGGGCTCTGAGTGGCTCCTATAATGGCACCAGACCCGCCAAGTGAGGTGACCGGAAACCGTGTCCGTGATCAATCAGCCCGTGCTGGCCCAGATAGCTGCCGCCATTCCCAGAAGACTGCGTAAATCGGAAGTGAAGGTGGCGGAATTCGTACTCAGCCAGCCCGAACAGATTGTGCATATGCGCATTGTTGATCTGGCGGGTGAAGTTCAGGTCAGTGAGCCCACCATAGTGCGCTTCTGCCGGGGTATTGGTTGCAACGGTTTTCAGGAATTCAAAATGCGTCTGGCGCAGGAAATGGCGGTGTCCCACAACATCGGCCAGTTCGCCATTGCGGATGATGACAGCGTTGCAGATATCTGCCACAAGATTGCTGACACGACGTTGCAGCGCCTCAGCCAGGTACGTAATCAACTCGACCCGGAACAGATCCGCGTTGCGGCATCCGCCCTGAGCCAGGCAGTACGGGTTGAATTCTATGGCTTTGGCGCATCCGCAGCGGTGGCAACCGATGCTCAGCACAAGTTTTTCCGCCTGCAGGTTGCCACAGCGGCTTACAGTGATCCGCACATGCAGGCCATGTCGGCGGTCACTCTGAG
>JBPEXS010000564.1:0-4298 GCA_052031325.1 Thalassolituus sp.
GACATGCTGTTCATCCGCGACTCCATCAGCGGTACTGTGAAGTGTCTGACCAACAAGAGCGCCATCGCTCTGAACGAAGAACTGCACGCCAACAACTGATGCAGCATGAGCAGGTGGGCACCGCGCCCTCCTGCTCTTCTCAGTCTGGTGACCGAGCCCTCTCCTCACACACACTTCTACTTTTATCCAGTTCGTACCGACGGAATCTTTTCCGTCTACAGCACTGCCATTACTGACGTATCTGTCAGAAATATTACTGAGCGTAACCGGTCGTTATTTCTGAACAACTGATTTGTAATATTTCATTTTCCTGACAGGACACGGGCCAGAAGCTGCTCTAACCTGAGAATCAGAACAAGAAACAACACCAAGCGGACCGGTGAGAATAAACAAAACAAGACACCGTAAAACACAATAACCGCAATACTAAAGGAACACTGCCCCGCTCAGCCTGGCTGACGCGGGGTTTTTATTTTGTGTCTGTTATCATGGCGAAAACACTGTCGCTGTCAGATCATGAACAAAGAAAAACGCATTCAGATTTTCAGTCGCCTGCGCGATGCCAATCCCCACCCGGAAACCGAACTGGAATACACCACGCCTTACGAGCTGTTGGTCGCTGTGACCCTGTCTGCACAAGCCACGGACGTGAGCGTGAACAAGGCCACGCAGAAGTTGTTCCCAGTGGCCAATACGCCGGAGAAAATGGTCGCCCTCGGAGAAGAGGGACTGAAGGAATACATCAAAACCATCGGCCTGTTTAACAGCAAAGCCAAAAACGTGGTGAAGATGGCTGAGCTGCTGCTGGAACGCCATGGCGGTGAAGTACCGGATAACCGTGAGGATCTTGTGGCCCTGCCCGGTGTCGGACGTAAGACCGCCAATGTGGTGCTGAATACCGCGTTCCGTCAGCCGGCTATGGCCGTAGACACGCATATTTTCCGCGTTTCTAATCGCACGAAAATTGCTCCCGGCAAAAACGTAGATGAAGTGGAAGCACGGTTAATGCGGCTGGTGCCCAAAGAGTTTCTGATGGACGCTCACCACTGGCTGATTCTGCACGGGCGCTATACCTGTCTGGCGCGTAAGCCGCGCTGTGGGTCGTGCATCATTGAAGATCTGTGTGAGTTTAAGCAGAAGACGTCTGACGGCTGACGAATTAAACATTTCACTACAGTCGTCATCCCGTGGCTCGGTGGCGAGTCCCACAAGCCACGGGATGACGGCATGATTATTTTTAGAAGCAATCAGTCCATCTTGTACTGAACTTACATCGAAGGAGAAAACCTATGAGAATCCTCCACACCATGCTGCGCGTTGGAGACCTTGACCGCTCCATCACCTTTTACACCGACATCATGGGTATGAAAGTACTGCGCAAGAGCGATAACGAGGAATACCAATACACCCTCGCCTTTCTTGGTTATCAGGATGAAAGCGAAGGCGCTGTGATTGAGCTGACCTACAACTGGGGGCAGTCAGAGTACGATCTCGGCACGGCCTATGGTCATATCGCCATTGAGGTGGATGATGCTGCCGATGCCTGTGAACGCATCAAAGCGTCCGGTGGCAATGTCACCCGTGAAGCCGGGCCGGTAAAAGGCGGGAAAACCGTCATTGCCTTTGTTGAAGACCCTGACGGCTACAAGATTGAGCTGATTGAGAAAAAACCCCTGATTCCGATCGAGCTGTAAATTCACACTGAAGCCGGGGACAACCCCGGCGTGCGCCTCATGTCAGATCAGTGAACGCCAACCTGTATTTTCTGAGCACCTTTTGCTGCAGTCATTCCCGCAACTATGGCTGCGTCACCGGGTAGTGGGATTGCACAGGCACGTCCTTCGGCGACTTCTTTCAAAGCAGATTTTTCCAGATCAGCCTGCTCTTTTTCTGCTTTCTTGCGGGCTCTTTCTTCTTCGCGCTCTTTGGCCTGACGCTCTTTCTCCAGCTTCGCCAGTTTTTTCTGACGACGCTCGTGAACGGTTTTGAAAATATCACGCCAGCTGAGAATACCCACCGGGCGGTTTTCTTCATTCACGACCGGCAGACTGGAGAGTTTGTACTTGAGAAACAGCTCCATCGCATCGTAGATATTCTGCTCTGCGGTGACGGTAATCGGGGTGCGGGTCATGATCTGATGTGCGCGCTTTTCCAATGTGGCAACGTCACGCGACATCTCCGCGTCCGTGTCCAGATAAGGACTCAGACATTTGAGCAGGTCACGGTCGGAAATAATGCCAACCAGATTACGTTTTTCCAGCACCAACAGGTGGTGGAAGCCGGTCTGCTCAAAGATTTTTTTGACGTTCTCGATCGGATCATCCATCTGCACGGTGACCGGCCGGGGTGTCATCATATTTTTAATCAGGAAACCCATATTCGAAGACCTTTTCTATGTGCCTCAATTTCAATCTAGATGAGGCGCATAGGACTTCAAGGCAGCAAAATGTAAGGTCTGAGTGAGGAACGTCGCGGAGAGAATTGACCTGACTATTCAACGGCGATTTACGCAGTCTATACCCAGTTACTGACCCAGTTACTGACCCAGTTACTGACTCAGTTACTGACACAGTTACTGACACAGTTACTGACACAGTTACTGACGCAGAATCAGAGCGGACTCTGTGGCAACCAGACACCATTCTGACAGGCATACTTTGCAGCCACGTCGACAGTGAGATCAAAGGTCTGCTGCAGCATATCGGCATCAGCCAGGAGCGAAGCCTTACCATCGCCGACGACAGAGCCGTTTTTCAACATCACCACCCGGTCAGCCCAGGACGCAGCCAGAGCTGTATCATGCATGACCGCCAGTACAGCGACTCCGGATGCGGCAAAACAGCGGGTAGAAGCCATAATCGCGTGCTGATGAGCCGGGTCGAGTGATGCCGTGCACTCATCCAGCAACAAGACTGAGCCTGCACCACCTTCCTGCCGCTGTTGCCACAGCTGTACCAACACCCTGGCCAACTGCACGCGTTGCTGCTCGCCACCGGACAAGCTGGTGTAATCGCGGTCATGCAGATGCCAGACATCGGTTTCTGTCATGGCTTCCTGCTGCCACTGACGCGTGCGCTCTTCATCGCCCCAGGGGTAACGCCCCATGGCCACCACCTGCCACACCCGGACCGGAAAACTGACCTGTACCGATTGCAGCATCACAGCCATTCGTTGCGCACGGTCAGCATCAGACAACTGAGTCAGTGCCCGCCCTGAAAGACTCACCTCACCGCTGTAAGTTCGGCGCTGGCCACTGAGGCAGGACAGCAAGGTGCTTTTGCCCGCGCCATTAGGCCCCAGCACGGCAATGCGTTCACCGTCCTTAACCGACAGTGATACCCGTTCAAGCAGTGCTTTTTCACCGACTCTGACCGTGAGGTCTCTGACGTCAAGACTCATAGCCAGCGCCTGCTCTGGCGAACCAGTAAGAGAATAAACACAGGGCCGCCAATTAACGCCATCATCAGCCCCACCGGCAGCTCGGCCGGAGCAATAATCAGACGGCAGGCAGTATCCGCCAGCAGTAACAGACTGGCACCGGCCAGTGCTGACTGCGGCAGCAGCAGGCGATGATCCGGGCCACTGACCAGGCGCAGCAGATGAGGAATCACCAGACCGATAAAGCCAATCACACCCGCCACCGCCACCGCCGACCCCGCCATCAGCGCGGCACCCGCAAGCAGCCAGCGACGCTGACGTTGCACATCAAAACCGAGATGCCCGGCAACGGCTTCGCCCATCATCAATGCATTCAACAGGCGCGAATAACGCAGCATCAGTAACAGAGGCAACAACAGGAAGATGCACAGCGCAAGGATCTTAGACCAGCCGCCGTGAGCCAGACTGCCCATCGACCAGAAGGTCAGATCACGTAACTGCTGGTCATCGGCCAGATACGTCAGCAGCCCGGTCGCGGCCCCCACCACCACATTGATGGCAACACCTGCCAGCAGCATCAGAGCCACCTGAGTCTGGCCGTTACGGGTACCCAGACGATAAATCAGCCAGGTGACCGTCAGAGCACCGGCAAAGGCCGCCAGAGGCAAAGCAAACGGTCCGGTCAGCCCCGTCCAGCCTGAGAGCAGCGAGCCACTGAGGACAATCACAGACACCGCCGCCAGGGCCGCGCCACCGGACACACCAATCAGCCCCGGGTCCGCCAATGGGTTACGGAACACCCCCTGAGTAATACAGCCAGCCACGGCCAGGCCTGCACCGATAAGACCCGCCATTAACGCGCGTGGCAGGCGCAGCTCGCGCACCACCCAGTCTGAAGCACCTTCCAGCGGTTGAGCCGT
>JBPEXS010000565.1:0-1556 GCA_052031325.1 Thalassolituus sp.
TCAGGGCAGTCCCCTGCCCACCCCGATCCCGGAATCTCTGGACGTGGATGCCGTCGTGCTCTGTGTTGGTAATGACAATGATGTGCGTGAATGGCTGACTGACAAAGGCCTGCTGAATTCATTGCGACCGGGAACACTGATCATTGATCACTCAACGACCTCGGCAACCCTGGCCGAAGACATGGCTGAACTCTGTGCGGCTTCCGGTGTGTATTTCTGTGATGTTCCGGTGTCTGGCGGTGAGCAAGGCGCCATCAATGGTCAGCTGAGTCTGATGGCTGGCTGTGATGCCTCTGCATTCGAAACACTGGTCTCTGTCACGGCGCCCTATACCAAGGCCATTGATCACATGGGGCCACCGGGTAGCGGACAAAAGACCAAAATGGTGAATCAGATCTGCATCACCGGTCTATTGGAAACCCTGTCAGAAGGTATGCTGTTTGCCCAGAAGGCTGGTCTGGATGTCGATAGGGTCATGCAGCTGGTCTCTCAGGGTGCCGCTGGCAGCTGGCAGCTCACCAACCGTTATAAAACCATGTTAGCGGGAGAATATGATCACGGTTTCGCCGTTGAATTGATGTGCAAAGACCTTGGCATCTGTCTGGAGCAGGCAGAAAAACTGAATCTGGAGTTGCCGGTCGCCAGTCTGGTCAGCGGTTATTATCGCGAGCTGATGCAGTCCGGCCATAACCGCAAAGACACTTCTGCACTGCTGTTGCGACTGCAGGAGCTTGATTCCGACAAGTAAGAGACGCACCTGTTTTAACGGCCGGGAAGAGAGAGGGCTTCGCCCACAGCGAGGCGCTCGCCGGTAAACAACGCATTCTGACCGAAGATAATTTTACCGTCGATACGGCACAGGTTTTTCAGGGCCGTCATGACTTCAGGTGTCCGCTCCTGGGTAACGGGGTCACGGGTCGGAACCACACAGCGCACACACGGCCAGGCCATCATCAGCTCGCCGCCAGAAGCGGCTGATAAGGTCGTCCAGTTCCGCTCGGCGAAGGCCACGTCGGCTTCACTGACGACAATATTGGGGCGGAATCGCATCAAATCTACATCACACCCCGCCTCATCACTCAAAGCAGCGACACTTTCTTCAGTAATCACCAACAGGGGCGCCCCATCGGCGTAGACCACCTGGGTACCATCCGGAACCGCCGGGGCCCGTTCGTTGTGTACCGGCCGATGATGGTCCGGCGGCATCATCACCAGGCGACAGGTCTGCCCAATAAAAGCTGTTAACCAATCTGCGGCCTCATCTCCGCAGTCCTGCGCCTGCATTTGATCGCTCCACACCGTCACCGTCTGGCGTTGCAGGGGTGTCGAAGCATTCACCAGTAAAGGCTCCGTATCTGAGCAGGCCCCACTGGCACTGAGGCGTAAGCCCAGCTCTGTCAGTTCAGGCTGAATGTATGCCATGGCAATATGCTCGCGCTGAGTCAGAAAGCGCCCTGTTTCATCGACAATCAGGTAGCGTCGATCACCAACCGGACCAAACTGGTCGAATTCCAGCTGAGTCACCTCAACGGGCGCACAGGACTTGATGGGATAGA
>JBPEXS010000566.1:0-1844 GCA_052031325.1 Thalassolituus sp.
TGCGCGAAGGCAACGTCACCAAAGCCGCTCAACAACTGGGTATTACTCAGCCTGCCATGAGTAACGGTCTGCGCCGCCTGCGTGATCTCTTCGGTGACCCGCTGCTGGTGCGTACATCTGATGGGATGACGCCAACGGAACGGGCGCAGGAGCTGCAACCTGTGATTCGCAAGGCGCTGGGCGAGCTTGAGGTGGCGTTGCAGCCACTGGAGGAGTTCAACGCCTCTGACAGTAACCGGGTATTCCGCATTATGGTCAGTGACTATGCGGAATCCACCCTGGTGCCTGAGTTGGTGAAACGTCTGCGCAACGAAGCCCCGGATGTGATTCTCGACGTACTGACCCCATCGGACGTGACCTTTAAAGACGTCGAAGCGGGCAAGGTCGATATGGCCATCAACCGCTTTGATGAAATGCCGCAGTCGTTCCATCAGATGACGCTGTGGTCAGATGATTTTGTCTGTCTGGTCAACCCGGACCACCCTAACGCCAGTAACTTTGACCTGAGCGCCTACCTCACCAGTAAGCACATCTGGGTGAGCAAAACCGGCATGGGAGCGGGCGTCGGTATTGATCCGGAGAAAGTGATCCGTCTGGGCTGGGTGGATAACGCGCTGGCCAAGCTCGGGCATAAGCGCAAGATCTCTGTATTTACCCGTCATTATCAGATGCCGGCACTGCTGGCGCTGAATAACGATCTGGTGGCAACACTGCCGAGACGGGTTGCCGCCATGCAGGCCGAAGCGGCGCATCTGTTGATGAAAACCCCGCCGTTCGGTATTCCGCCGTTCGAGCTGAAAATGGCCTGGTCACCTTTAGTGCAGCACCATCAGGCGCATCGCTGGCTGCGACGCACGATTGTTGATGTCGCCCAGCATTGCTGACTGGGCTTATTGTTCAAGCATCACTTCAGCGGCGCGTCAGTGTCATTTCCAGAGTCGCAGTTTCATCTTTCTGCAGGGTCACCGCATCGTCGAGGGCGTTGGCCGTTTCAACACAGAACATGTTCAGATAAGCCTTGTCTGGGAACTGACTCAGTTTTTTACTTTTCTTGCGCCATGGGTTCCAGACGATACAACTTTTGCTGTTGCTGCTGAGTGTCGCGGTGTGCTCTGGCGTGATCAGTGACAGGCTTTGCGGGCACTGATACACCCTGTCTGTCTCTTCCGTAAACAATACATCGCCTGACTGAGGTTTCTGTTTCCACTCATCAAGGGCATCGGTGTAGGTAAAGCCATCGAGCCCCTGAACCTGTGTTTTCTTGATGTCACTGGTCGGGAAGTAGGTATGCAGCGCCTGTGTCAGACTGAGCGTGTCATCCAGCGCCGTGGTTGAAAGTCGCAGCCTGAGGGCATCTGCGGTCATAGTGATCTCAAGACTGACGGTCGCCGCAGAAAACCAGCCTTTGGTTTCTTTAATGGTGAGACTCAGCGTGAGTTGCACCTGATCGGCTGATTCGGTTGCCTGATTGAGTGTCCATTCACGTAGCCGGGCGAGGCCGTGAGCGGGCGGCTGCAATGGGAAAATAAACTGGCGTACGTTATCGGGGTTTTTTGCTGCGTCACCAAACCAGGGCCAGCAGATAGGGATACCACCGCGCACAGAGACTTCCTTGCGGTATTCCGCCGTCGGGCTCAGCCATAACCAGTCAGTGTCGCCGGTCGGGCAGAAACTCAGCATCTGCGCACCCTGGGTCAGAATGCGCGCATTGAATTTCGGGTGACTGACGACAATTTCAGAGAGTTGACCTCTTGTCTGCAGGCTCAGGCACTCATAATCTGAGAGACACTTGCTCAGATCCGTGGAAGAATCCGCGGCCGACATACATGTTTCCTTCTTTCTTT
>JBPEXS010000567.1:0-4708 GCA_052031325.1 Thalassolituus sp.
TGGTGACACCGTTACAGTAAAAGAGTCACGTCCACTGTCTAAAAACAAGACTTGGGCGCTGGTAAGTATCGACGAGCGCGCCGCCAAGGTTTAATACCGGGCGCATGTAGTTAGGAGCGAGAGGCATGATCCAAACTCAAACCATGCTTGACGTTGCCGACAACAGCGGCGCGAAGCGCGTGCAGTGCATTAAAGTACTGGGCGGCTCACATCGTCGTTACGCTGGGATCGGTGATCTGATCAAGGTATCCGTTAAGGAAGCAATTCCTCGCGGTAAAGTTAAGAAAGGCCAGGTTATGAACGCAGTTGTCGTTCGTACCCGTAAAGGTATTCGTCGTCCGGATGGTTCTATCATCCGCTTCGACACCAACTCTGCAGTGCTGCTGAACGCTTCACTGGCACCGGTTGGTACCCGTATCTTTGGCCCTGTGACTCGTGAACTGCGTTCTGAGAAGTTCATGAAGATCATTTCCCTGGCACCTGAAGTGCTGTAAGGGAGGGGATATTGAAATGTTAAAGATTCGCAGAGAAGACGAAGTTGTTGTTATCGCCGGTAAAGACAAGGGCAAGCGTGGTAAGGTACAGAAAGTACTGGCCGACGGTCGCCTGATTGTTTCTGGCATCAACATGGTGAAGAAACACACCAAACCAAACCCGTACCTGCAGCAGCCAGGTGGCATCGTAGAAAAAGAAGCCAGCATTCAGGTTTCTAACGTTGCAATCTGGAACCCGAAAACTGAAAAAGCTGACCGCGTTGGCTTCAAAGTAGACGGCGAGAGCAAGGTGCGTATCTTCAAATCAACCGGCGATCAGATCGACGGTTAAGACTGGATACTGCTATGTCACGTTTAAAAGAGCTGTACAAAAACGAGGTAGTAGCCAAGCTGACTGAAGAGTTTGGTTACGCTAACCCGATGATGGTACCCCGTGTTACCAAAATCACCCTGAACATGGGTGTTGGTGAAGCACTGGGCGACAAGAAGCTGATGGACAGTGCAGTGGCTGATATGGAAGCCATTGCAGGTCAGAAAGCCATCGTGACCAAGGCCCGCAAATCTGTTGCTGGCTTCAAGGTTCGTGAAGGCTGGCCGATCGGCTGTAAAGTGACCCTGCGTCGTGACCGTATGTGGGAATTCATGGACCGCCTGGTAGATATCTCTCTGCCACGTGTACGTGACTTCCGCGGTATTAACGGTAAGTCTTTCGACGGTCGTGGTAACTACAGCATGGGTGTGAAGGAACAGATCATCTTCCCGGAAATTGACTACGACAAGGTAGACAAGGTCCGCGGTATGGATATCACCATCACCACCACAGCAAACACTAACGATGAAGGCCGCGCTCTGCTGAAAGCGCTGAACTTCCCGTTCCGTAACTGAGGAGTGTGACTCATGGCGAAAATTAGCATGAAGCAGCGTGAGCTGAAGCGTGAAAAACTGGTTGCCAAGTTCGCTGCCAAGCGGGAAGCGCTGAAAGCCATCATCAAAAACCCAGAGTCTTCTGACGAAGAACGCTGGAACGCACAACAGACTCTGCAGCAACTGCCACGTGATTCTTCACCGAGCCGTCTGCAGCGTCGTTGTCAGATGACAGGTCGTCCACATGGCGTTTACCGTAAATTCAAGCTGTCACGTATCAAACTGCGTGAAGAAGGCATGAAAGGTAACGTTCCAGGCCTGAAAAAAGCAAGTTGGTAAGCAATTCCCAACTCGTGTAGAATGCGCGCCTGAAAAATTGGTGCGTTTCTCTTTACTCTGCCAAAACCGGCTGCACTGCAGGCAAGGTTGGCGGAGTATTGTCGTCTCAGAGGATTCTCTGGCCGGCACGGGATGAGGGGCGCTGTACAACAGAGGAAACTTAAAATGAGTATGCAAGATACGTTGGCGGACATGTTCACCCGCATTCGTAATGCCCAGCAAGCTGGTCATACGTCTGTGAGCATGCCTGCCTCCAAGATCAAAAAGTCTGTTGCAACCGTTCTTGAAGAAGAAGGTTACATCTCCGGCTTTTCGGTTGAGGGCGAAGTAAAGTCCACCATGACCATTGGTCTGAAGTACTACGAAGGCAAGCCGGTTATTGAGCGCATTCAGCGCGTCAGCCGTCCTGGTCTGCGTCAGTACCGTGGTTCTGCAGATCTGCCGAAAGTCGAAGCAGGTCTGGGCGTTGCCATTGTCTCCACCTCTAAAGGCGTTATGACTGACCGCGCGGCACGTGCTGCTGGCGTGGGTGGTGAAGTCATCGCCACTGTATTCTAAGAGGGGTTATCAATGTCTCGCGTAGCAAAAGCTCCCGTAAGCATTCCAGCTGGCGTAGAAGTCAAGCTGGCTGCTGACAAGATCACTGTGAAAGGTAAGCAGGGTCAGCTGGAACTGGACGTTCACTCTTCGGTTGAAATCAGCCAGGAAGAGAACGTACTGAAGTTCGCTCCCCGCAAGTCTGACAAGCAGTCCAACGCTCTGGCCGGTACGTTCCGTGCCCTGGTAAACAACATGGTTACCGGTGTCAGTGTTGGTTTTGAGAAGAAGCTGGTACTTCAGGGTGTTGGTTACCGTGCGAAAGCATCGGGTAAGACTCTGAACCTGTCACTGGGTTTCTCTCACCCTGTTGACTACACCCTGCCAGAGGGTGTGACTGCAGAAACCCCAAGCCAGACTGAAGTCGTTATCAAAGGTATCGACAAACAGCAGGTAGGTCAGGTTGCTGCTGAAATCCGTGGCTATCGTCCGCCAGAGCCTTATAAAGGTAAAGGTGTTCGTTATGCTGATGAACATGTGCGTCGTAAAGAAGCCAAGAAAAAGTAAGGGCTAGGCCATGAATGAGAAGAAAAAAGCTCGTCTGCGTCGCGCCGTGAAATCACGGTCTCACATCCGTGAAAAAGGCGCGGTGCGTCTGTGCGTCCATCGTACGCCCAGACACATCTATGCTCAGATCATTTCTGCCAACGGCGCTGCCGTACTGGCAACGGCTTCTACCGTAGAAGCGGATCTGCGCAGTGACAATACCGGCAACGTAAATGCCGCCACTAAAGTCGGTCAGCTGATTGCTGAGCGTGCTAAGGCCGCTGGCGTAACAAAAGTTGCGTTTGATCGTTCCGGTTTTAAATACCATGGTCGTGTTAAAGCTCTTGCTGACGCGGCTCGTGAAAACGGCCTGGAGTTCTGAGGGGTAAGATCATGGCAAATAATGAACGTAACGAAAGTGAACTGCAGGAAAAGCTGGTTCAGGTTAACCGTGTTGCCAAGGTGGTTAAAGGTGGTCGTATTTTCGCCTTTACCGCACTGACTGTTGTTGGTGATGGCAATGGCCGAGTTGGTTTCGGTCGCGGTAAATCCCGTGAGGTTCCAACTGCAATCCAGAAAGCAATGGAACAGGCAAAACGCAATATGATCGACGTCCAGCTGGACGGTTCGACTCTGCAGTACCCAGTGAATGCTCGTCATTCTGGTGCTCAGATCTATATGCAGCCTGCTTCTGAAGGTACCGGTATCATCGCCGGTGGTGCAATGCGCGCCGTTCTGGAAATGGTTGGTGTTAAGAACGTACTGGCTAAGTGCTACGGTTCTACTAACCCGGTAAACGTTGTCCGTGCGACCTTTAATGGTCTGGCGCAGATGAAGTCACCGGAACAGGTAGCAGCTAAGCGCGGTAAGTCGGTCGAAGACATTCTGGGGTAATCAGACATGGCTAACAAAACCGTAACTATTACCCAGACCCGCAGCACGATCGGCAAACTGCCGAAGCACCGTGCGACCATGAAAGGTCTGGGCCTGCGTCGCATTGGTCACACCGTTGAACTGGAAGACACTCCTTCCGTACGCGGCATGATCAATCAGGTTCAATACATGATTAAGGTAGAAGGGGAGTAACATGCGTCTCAATGAACTGAGTCCAGCTCCTGGTTCTAAATCGTCCGCCAAGCGTGTTGGCCGTGGTATCGGTTCCGGTCTGGGTAAGACCGGTGGTCGTGGTCACAAAGGTCAGAAGTCCCGTTCAGGTGGTTCGGTTGCTCCGGGTTTTGAAGGCGGTCAGATGCCTATTCACCGTCGTCTGCCTAAATTTGGCTTTAGCTCACGTAAGGCTGCTTACGTTGCTGAGATCCGCCTGCACGAGCTGGCGCTGGTTGAAGGCGATGTGGTTGACCTGGCTTCTCTGAAAGCTGCCGATGTGATCGGTGAGAAAATCAAAGAAGCTCGTGTGATTCTGTCTGGCGAAGTTAAGAAAGCAGTTACCGTTAAAGGTCTGAAAGTGACCAAAGGCGCGAAAGCTGCAATCGAAGCTGCAGGCGGTAAGGTCGAAGACTGATGGCAAAACAAGGCGCACTTCCGGCTGGTATGCAGAATGGTCTGGGCGAGCTCTGGGCTCGTATCCGCTTCGTTCTGCTGGCCATCGTGGTATACCGGATCGGGACTCATATCCCGGTTCCGGGCATTAATCCGGATGCACTGGCACGACTGTTTGAACAGAATCAGGGCACAATCCTTGAAATGTTCAACATGTTCTCCGGTGGTGCACTGGAGCGTATGAGTATTCTGGCGCTGGGCATCATGCCTTATATTTCTGCGTCGATTATCATGCAGCTCCTCACAGCCGTTACGCCTCAGCTTGAACAGCTGAAAAAAGAGGGTGAAGCGGGTCGTCGTAAGATTACCCAATACACCCGCTATGGCACAGTGTTGCTGGCAACTGTACAGGCCTTCGGTGTATCCGC
>JBPEXS010000568.1:0-4667 GCA_052031325.1 Thalassolituus sp.
TGATCTACAACAGCCAGTTTAAAGGCGAGTGTGTAATCGCGCTGAGTGCGCTTTTTACCTGAATGTATAGGTGATTCCATAAATAAGTCTCCAAGGTGTCAACTTATTTCAGGACGGGTCACAACCCACAAAAAAGCCCGGCAAAACCGGGCTTTTCCTCATGCAATCACACCACTGCACTTAAAGCTCAAACTGCTCCAGCACCGGCTCACTGCCGGCTTCCCAGCGGATCAGCCAGCCGTGCTCATCACTCCAGTCACCCAGCACCATGCGCGTGCGGCCATCGTCTTTATGCACCGCAGGGCGGTGGGTATGGCCATGAATCAGCAGGTTTACACCGGCTTTATCCATTTCTTTCGCTACCTCGTCCGGCGTGACGTCCATGATGTCGTCGGCTTTCATCTGCTGGCCAGTCTGGCTTTCAGAGCGGATACTCGCCGCAAGCTGCAGTCGTGCAGGAATCGGCTGAGCCAGTATCTGCTGCTGCCAGGCCGGGTTACGGAACATCTGGCGCATCTGCATGTACGCAGTATCCAAAGTACACAGGCTGTCGCCGTGCATCAGCAGAGCCTGCTGATCACCGACGGTAATCACGGTGCCTTCATCCACAAGCGTGGCACCGGACTGCTCAGCAAAGGTGTTGCCCAGTAGGAAGTCGCGGTTACCGTGCATCAGATACACAGATGTGCCGCTGTCGCTCAGTGCTTTCAGGCCGGATTTGATGGCGCTGACCATAGGGTCGTCGTAGTCATCGCCAATCCAGACTTCGAAGAAGTCGCCAAGGATGTAGAGTGACTCAGCACCCTGCAGGCGCGCCAGCAACTGCAGGAAACCTTCGGTCATCTTCGGGTGGTTGGCCTGCAGGTGCAGGTCAGAAATGAAGTAATGCGTCATGACTCAGAGATCAGTCGATGATTTCGGCTTTCTCGATGATCACGTCTTCCACCGGTACGTCCTGATGACCCATGGCGAAGGTGGTGCTCACGGCTTTGATGCGGTTCACTACGTCCATGCCGTCAACGACCTTACCAAATACGGCGTAACCCCAGCCCTGGCTGGTTTTGCCAGTGTGGTTCAGGAAGGCGTTGTCAGACACGTTGATGAAAAACTGAGCACTTGCAGAGTGTGGGTCCATGGTGCGCGCCATGGCCAGAGTACCAATGTCATTGGTCAGACCGTTGTCGGCTTCGTTCTCGATTGGGTCACGGGTCTGCTTCTGCTTCATGCCTGGCTCAAAACCACCGCCCTGAATCATGAAGTTGTCAATCACACGGTGGAAGATCACACCGTCGTAGAAGCCTTCTTTCACATACTGCTCGAAGTTAGCGGCTGTCTTTGGCGCTTTTTCGTGGTTGAGTTCGATTTTGATGTCACCAAAGTTGGTTTTCAGCAGGATCATTGTATTCCTCAGAAGTCGATTACGAGTATGCTCCAGGGAACCACCGAATTTGAGCCATTCAGTGGTGCCCTAAGGCTAAGGTGGGCGTATAATAGCGCCTTTTTTATGGCCTGACAGCGCCAATTGCTGCTCAGACACCGGTAATACTCTTGTACGGGCGTGTAACAGTTCACACTCCCGCTACAGCTACGGACTGATATGACTGACTCAACGCCTAACGTCTCGCACAACTTCATCGCCAAAATCATTCAGGAAGATCTTGCCGCCGGTAAGATGCAGAAAGTCGTGACCCGTTTTCCGCCTGAACCCAATGGCTACCTGCACGTGGGCCATGCCAAATCCATCTGCCTGAACTTTGGCGTGGCTGAACAGTTCGGCGGTGAGTGCAACCTGCGCTTTGATGACACCAACCCGGAAAAAGAAAACCAGGAATACATCGACGCCATCAAAGACGACGTCACCTGGCTGGGTTTTCAGTGGGCCGGTGAGATCCATTTTGCGTCGGATTACTTTGACCAGCTGCATGACTGGGCGATCAGCCTGATCGAGCAGGGCAAGGCCTATGTCTGCGACCTCAGCCCGGAAGAAGCCCGCGAATACCGTGGCACCCTGACCGAGCCGGGCAAAAACAGCCCATACCGTGAGCGCAGCGTTGAAGAGAACCTCGATCTGTTCGCGCGTATGCGGGCGGGTGAATTCGATGAAGGCGCCAAAGTTCTGCGCGCTAAAATCGATATGGCGTCACCGAACATGAACCTGCGTGACCCCATCATCTACCGCATCCGTAAAGCCCATCACCATCAGACCGGTGATAAATGGTGTATCTACCCGACGTACGACTTTACTCACGGTCAGTCGGATGCCATCGAAGGCATCACGCACTCTGTCTGTACCCTGGAGTTTGAAGACCATAAGCCGCTGTACGACTGGTTTATCGCCAATCTGCCAGTACCGGCCACGCCTAAGCAGTACGAGTTTGGTCGTCTGAATCTGGACTACACCGTTACCTCAAAGCGTAAGCTGAAGTTCCTGGTGGATGAGGCTGTGGTCGCAGGCTGGGACGACCCACGTATGCCGACCATCTCAGGTATGCGCCGTCGTGGTTTTACCCCACGCTCTGTGCGTAACTTCTGTGAGATGATCGGTGTCACCCGTTCTGACGGCATGGTGGACGTCGCCATGCTGGAGCACGCCCTGCGTGACGACCTCAATAAGAACGCACCACGAGCCATGGCTGTGATCAATCCACTGAAAGTCGTGATTGAGAACCTGCCGGAAGATCATCTTGAGCAGCTGTCAGCGCCGTTCCACCCGGAACTGGACCTCGGCACGCGCGATATGCCGTTCACCCGTGAACTGTTTATCGACAAGGCGGACTTTAAAGAAGAATACAGCAAGAAATTCAAGAAAAAGCTGACGCCGGGTAACCGTATCCGTCTGCGTTTTGGCTACGTACTGGAATGCACCAGCTACGAAAAAGACGAGGCCGGTGAAGTGTCGCTGGTGCGCTGTAAGCTGATTGAAAACACCCTGGGTCTCGACCCGGAAGACGGCGTAAAACCAAAAGGTGTGGTGCACTGGGTTTCCGCGACTGAATGCAAAACTGCTGAGCTGCGTCAGTATGCGCGACTGTTTACACACGCATCGCCGGATAAAACTGACGGTGACTTTATGGAATACGTGAACCGCGATTCATTGACCGTCACCACCGCCATGATTGAACCAGCGCTGGCTGATGTTGCGAACGAGAGCAACTTCCAGTTTGAGCGCGAAGGGTATTATGTGGCGGATCGGTATGATCACTCGGCAGAAAAGCCCGTCTTTAACCTGACGATTGGCTTGCGGGAAGATAAGTCCCTTTCAAGCTGATTTGGGACTAACTACCTTGAAACTGCGGCGTTGAAGCGCGTCTCAAAAATGCTCATTTACGACGTGTAAACTGCGCTTTTTGAGACACATTTCGCCTGGCATTTTCTGTGTCGTTTACGCCCCAAAACAGATTATTAGGGCGCTGATAAACGGAAAAATTAAGATATTGGAAATGGCATGACTTTAAAAATATTCAACACCCTCACACGCCAGAAAGAAGACTTCGTGCCCATGGTACCGGGCAAGGTCGGCATGTACGTCTGCGGTATGACGGTGTATGACTACTGTCATCTGGGTCATGCCCGTGCGTTTCTGGCGTTCGATCTGATTGTGCGATACCTGCGTCACAGCGGTTATGACGTGAATTACGTGCGCAACATCACCGATATCGACGACAAAATCATCAAACGCGCCAACGAAAACAAAGAATACTTTCTGGACGTGGTAGAGCGTTTCGCCACCGCCATGAACGAAGATTTTGATGCACTGGGGATGGACCGTCCATCGCTTGAGCCGCGTGCCACCGGACACATCGATGACATCATCCGCCTGGTCGAAACGCTGATCGAAAAGGGCTACGCCTATCCGGCCAGCAACGGCGACGTGTATTACCGGGTGCGTAAATTCGAAGGCTACGGCAAGCTCTCCGGCAAAGTGCTGGATGATCTTGAAGCCGGTGCCCGTGTTGAAGTCGACGACGTCAAAGAAGACCCACTCGATTTCGTACTCTGGAAAGCCGCCAAGCCAGACGAACCACACTGGGATTCTCCGTGGGGAATCGGCCGTCCGGGCTGGCACATTGAGTGTTCGGCCATGTCGACCTGCTGCTTAGGCGACACCTTCGACATTCACGGTGGTGGCCCAGATCTGAAATTCCCGCACCATGAGAACGAGATCGCCCAGACAGAAGCCGCGACCGGTAAAACCTACGCCAACACCTGGATTCACGCCGGTGCATTGCGTTTAGGTACCGAGAAAATGTCCAAATCACTGGGCAATTTCTTCACCATCCGCGACATTCTGGAAAAGTACAACGGCGAGACCGTGCGTCTGTTCCTGATCTCCAGTCATTACCGTTCGCACGTCATGTACGTCGAAGAGCACCTGCAGGAAGCTCAGGTCAAACTGGAGCGCTTCTACAACGCGCTGCAGAACGCTGGTACTAATGCAGATACCGACGCGAAGGACATCGACAACGACTTCTCCGCGCGCTTCCACACCGCCATGGATGACGACTTCAACACACCAGAAGCCCTCGCGGCATTGTTTGATCTGGTGCGTGAAGTGAACAAAGCGAGCGGGGCAGAGAAGGCTGCACTGGCTGGTCAGCTGAAATACCTCGGCAGCGTGCTGGGTATTCTGCAGTCTGAGCCGCAGGCCTTCCTGCAGTCTGGAGCTG
>JBPEXS010000569.1:0-1129 GCA_052031325.1 Thalassolituus sp.
AGCTGATGGAAAAAATGAAAACTATGGCCAAAGGTGAACTGGCCATGACCTTCTATCGCGAGATGGAAGAAGACGTCAGTCAGCTGCGCTTCAAACTGCTTAATGCCGGTACCATTCTGCCGCTGTCGGATGTGGTCCCTGTACTGGAAAACCTGGGTCTGCGCGTACTGGGTGAGCACCCTTACGAAATTTTCACGCCGAATGGCCGTGTGTGGGTGCATAACTTTGTACTGCGTTACACCCTGGCAGATCAGATCAATATCTCTGAAGTGAAAGAGCTGTTCCAGGATGCCTTCCGGGCGATCTGGCAGGGCAAAGCGGAGAACGACCCCTTCAACCGTCTGGTGCTGGGTGGTGAGCTGGGCTGGAAAGACATTGCTGTTCTGCGTGCCTACGCCCGCTATATGAAGCAGATCCGCTTCGGTATTTCAGAAAGCTATATTGCCGACACACTGGGTCGTTATATCGACATCAGTGCCGAGCTGGTGAAACTCTTCCACCTGCGCTTTGGCATTAACGACGATAATCCGCAGACCCGTAAGGCAGCATTCAAAGAATGTGAAAAAGGTCTGATGGATGCACTGGATGGCGTTGAGCAGCTCAACGAAGACAGAACCATCCGTCGCTATATCGAGCTGATCAAAGCGACGCTGCGCACCAACTACTATCAGACGTTCGAAGACGGTACGACCAAAGACTACCTGTCTCTGAAGATCAATCCGTCTGAAATCTCCGACATGCCGCTGCCGCGTCCTATGTTTGAGATCTTCGTGTATTCACCGCGCATCGAAGGTGTACACCTGCGTGGCGGTAAAGTCGCCCGTGGTGGTCTGCGCTGGTCAGACCGGGTGGATGACTTCCGGACTGAAGTTCTGGGTCTGGTAAAAGCTCAGCAGGTTAAAAACGCGGTGATCGTACCTGTGGGTGCGAAGGGTGGTTTTGTTGCCAAGCAACAACCGAAAGAAGGTACCCGTGATGAAATCATTGCTGAGGGTATTGCCTGCTATCAGACCTTTATCAGCGCACTTCTGGATGTGACCGACAACCTGGTCGAAGGTCAGGTGGTGCCTCCGCAGAATGTGACCCGTCACGATGCGGATGACCCGTATCTGGTGGTTGCCGCTGATAA
>JBPEXS010000057.1:0-12667 GCA_052031325.1 Thalassolituus sp.
TTACTGAAGAATTTTCTGCATTGGGATGGTCAGGCGTAAGCCGCATACCCAACCCGCTGCAACTTAAGAATAAGGTTTGAATTTATTATGCTCGTAATCCCCGCAATCGATCTCAAAGATGGCCAGTGCGTACGTCTGCGTCAGGGCCGTATGGATGACTCCACCGTGTTCGGTGATGACCCGGTTTCCATGGCCAAACGCTGGGTAGACGCTGGCTGTCGTCGTCTGCATCTGGTTGATCTGAACGGTGCTTTCGCCGGTGAGCCGGTCAATGGTGATGCCGTGACCGCCATTGCTAAGGCCTTCCCTGAGCTGCCAATTCAGATTGGAGGTGGAATCCGTTCACTGGAAACCATCGAGCACTACATCAAAGCCGGTGTGAACTACGTCATTATCGGTACCAAAGCCGTGAAAGAACCGGCTTTCGTGAAAGAAGCCTGTGATGCTTTTCCGGGTCATGTGATTGTCGGCCTGGATGCACAGGACGGTTATGTCGCGACCGACGGTTGGGCTGAGGTCTCCAAAGTGAAAGCGGTGGATCTGGCTAAGCAGTTCCGCAACGATGGAGTGTCTTCCATCGTCTATACCGACATCGCCCGTGACGGCATGATGCAGGGTGTGAACGTTGAAGCGACTCTGAACCTGGCGGTTGAAGGCGGCATTCCGGTCATCGCCTCCGGCGGTGTGACCAACATCGAAGACATCCGCGCACTCTCTAAAGTCGCCGGTCAGGGTATCCTCGGTGCCATCACAGGTCGTGCGATTTATGAAGGCACGCTGGATGTGGCCGAAGCTCAGACGCTTGCGGACGAACTGACAGGAAACTGAGTATGGCACTGGCGAAGCGAATCATTCCCTGTCTTGATGTCGATCAGGGCCGTGTGGTGAAAGGCGTGAATTTCGTCGGCATCCGCGACGCCGGTGATCCGGTCGAGATCGCCAAGCGCTACAACGACCAGGGCGCGGATGAGATCACGTTTCTCGATATCACGGCCAGTCATGAAGAGCGCGACACCACAGTGCACATGGTCGAAGCCATTGCCGAGCAGGTGTTTATCCCGCTGACCGTGGGTGGCGGCATTCGTGAACTGGCGGATATCCGTAAGATGCTCAACGCCGGTGCGGACAAGGTCTCCATCAACTCGGCAGCAGTCTACAACCCGGAATTCGTGCGCGAAGCCTCACAGAAATTCGGTGCCCAATGCATCGTCGTCGCCATTGATGCCAAGCAGGTCGGTGATAACCACTGGGAAATCTTCACCCACGGTGGTCGTAAGCCAACCGGCATTAATGCGGTTGAATGGGCGGTGAAAATGGCCGACTACGGTGCCGGTGAAATCCTGCTCACCAGCATGGACCGTGATGGGGTGAAAACCGGTTTTGATCTGGGCGTCACCAAAGCCATATCCGATGCGGTGAATATCCCGGTCATTGCCTCCGGCGGTGTCGGCAACCTCGATCACCTGGTCGATGGTGTGAAACTGGGTGGTGCCGATGCGGTACTGGCTGCCAGCATTTTCCACTTCGGTGAGTACACGGTGCAGCAGGCCAAAGAGCATATGGCCGCTGCCGGGATTGAGATGCGCTTGTAAACCTGAGGCTTCGTTTCAGAGATTGCGGATGGCCGTTCCGGTTTTTTCCAGTGCGGCCAGACGTTGTCCATTCCAGTTATGCGCAAAGCTGATGCGCAGATGATGCCGGAATCTCTCCTCGCCAGAAAATAACTGCCCCGGCGTCAGCCACACCCCTTCTTTCTTCAGTTGCTGATAGAGGCGCGTGGTATCCACTGTATCTTCCAGCTCTGCCCAGACGGTCAGGCCTCCTGCCGGTACTGGTGGAGCCGCTTTTAAGGGCCAGTGCTGTAGCTGCGTCATCAAAGTATCCCTCTGCTGGTTAAGGCGTTGTTGCTGACGTTTAAGGTGTGCGCGATAGCCGCCGTTTTCTAAAAACTCTGCCACGCCTTCCTGCACCGCCCCCGGGCTGGCTAACTGAGACACCAGTTTCAGCTGACTAACGTTCGCCTGCCAGCGCCCGGCGCTGATCCAGCCAATACGCAGATCACGGGACAGTGACTTAGAGAATGAACTGCACAGAATTACCCGACCTTCCGTGTCATCGCGCTTTAGTGGGTCCGGGATGCCACTCTGAGCCGTATCCACATAAATATCGTCTTCAATAACGGCAAAATCATGCTCGCTGGCCAGTTGCAGCAGTTGATGACGGGCGTCTTCCGGCATCAGCGCCCCAGCGGGTGTCGAGAAACAGGGTGAAACCACACAGGCGCGGATGTCCCAGCGGTGTGCAGCATCCGCCAGCTGATCCATCATCATGCCGGTATGGGCCGAAGATGGAATTTCAATGACCCTCAACCGCAGTTGCTGCAGTAACTGCAGCACGCCATAAAACCCCGGCGATTCCACCGCCACCAGATCACCCGGCTGACAGGTGGCCATCAGTGCCAGAAACAGAGCGTTCTGGCAGCCGGAGGTGATACACAGATCGGTGGCTGTTAAGGCACAGCCACGTTGCTGCAGGCGCAGGGCCAGCTGCTGCCGCAGACGTTCTGAGCCCAGTGGTGTGTCGTAATAGAGATGGCTTCTGCCGCGCTGGTGGCGCATCGCCCGGTTCATGGAGCGGTTCAGTGCTTCAAACCCAGCGGTTGGGTCGTCGCCAGCCCCGGGCACCAGATCGAAGGCGGACCCGGCCTGCATGATATCTACCAGAATATCGCTGACTCTGGCGGCCACCGGCGCCGGTGTAAAGCTGCTGCTGGCCGGGCTACTGTGGCCGGAGCAGACGTAAAACCCGGAGCGTGGACGCGCTTCAATCAGGCCCCGTGCTTCCAGTCGCTGCAAGGCGTGCAGGACTGTGCCTTTTGCCGCCTGATGCTGTTGGCAAAGCCTGCGGACAGAAGGTAGCCGGGTGCGCGCTGCTAAACGACCACTGAGTATCTGTTCTGTCAGATCCTGCTCAATACGCTGATAACGGTGTGTCATTCGGATTCCCTGCGGTCTGTCAGCAACTGTACCACTTAATTCTTAAATAATTGTACCTTATTGGGTACAGATGATTCTGTCAGGCTAGTGCTGTTATAAACCTGATGGGGCCTTGTTATGGAAAGAATTCCTGCCATTGAACTGACTCCGGCAGCCTCCGGAGAGAAAATCTATGTGCGTCTTTTTCCGGGTCTGTTCCGCAACCTCCGGCGTCTGGTGAGCTGGCCGTTACTGGCTGCTTACTTCGGGCTGGTGTGGGTAGAGTGGGACGGACGCCCGTTGCTGTTGTTTTCCTGGTCTGACGGTCGCCTCTATTTCTTTGGCAGTCAGTGGGGTTGGGGCGATATGCCGGTGCTGGCAGGCATACTCATAGTTGCGGCCATGGGGCTGTTCGCTGCGTCGGCACTGGTAGGTCGGGTCTGGTGCGGTATGGCCTGCCCGCAGAGTGTCTGGACCTGGCTGTTCCTGCGGATCGAAGAATTCACCGAGGGTAGCGCCTGGAGTCGTCAGCGTGCCGACCGCAATGGGCTGAGTCATAAACAGTGGCTGCAAAGGATCTCCAAACACCTGCTGTGGAGTTTACTGGCACTGTGGACGGCGATTACCTTTACCGGCTATTTCGTCCCGGTAAGAGAGATATTAACCTGGCTAACTGCAGGTCAGATGGATGCGGTGGTGTGGGGCTGGATCACCATTATGGCCGCACTGACCTATCTCAATGCAGGCCTGGTGCGGGAAAAAATCTGTCTGCACGCCTGCCCCTATTCACGCTTTCAGTCGGTGATGTTTGATGACAACACCCGAACCGTCTCTTATGACCGTTCTCGTGGTGAGGCAGGTGACTGCGTGCAATGCAGTCTGTGCGTGCAGGTTTGCCCGACCGGGATTGATATCCGTGATGGTCTGCAGGCGGCCTGTATCGACTGCGGTGCCTGTATCGATGCCTGTAACAGCGTGATGGATAAACTTGGTCGCGCCCGCGGACTGATTGGTTATCGCTCGCACAACTTGCTGCAAGGTTTGCCATCGCCATTACTCGGTTATCGGGCGATGGCTTATATCGGGCTGTTGCTGCTTGGTGTGGCTGTTCTCAGCCTCTATGTTGTGCAGCGCTCTGATGTGGCGGTCAGTGTTCATCGGGATCGGCTGAGCCTGTATGAAGTGTTGCCGGATGATCGCGTGTGCAATACCTACGAACTGGTTACTGAATCCTTTCTCCCCGGAGAAACACAGGTCAACGTCAGCGTGGAAGGGCTGCCGCAAGGGGTTCTTAACGGTGCGTCGCAATTCACCGTGAAAGAGGCCCATGCTGATCTGCACAGTTATCAGTTATGCGTGCCTCAATCACAATCTGGCAGGCGATCCTCTTATCAGACCCCGGTCACGTTTGTGGTGCGCAGCGGTGATTCCGTTGTGCGACGCCCATCGACATTTTTCTTCGCCCGTTAACCGAGGTTCATTCGTTGTGCACTGCTCAGTGCGTACTGGCGTGCACCAGATACGGGTGGTCGATGATATCGGCCGCCTGAGCGATGCGCTGCTGCCATTCATCCCGTGTGATCGGCCCGCCATAACAGAGGCGGATGGCCTCGGGCGGGTTGTTGTCGGTCGCAAACGCGGCACTGGCGACAGCACTGACGCCCATGGAACGCAGATGGGCAGCCAGTTCAGCAGGGCTCCATTCTGAGTGCTTGGGTAGCTTCAGCCACAGATGAAAGGCGCCCTCAGCAGCAATGATACTGTGTGGGTCCAGATGCTCACGCGCTATCTCCAGACGGGCGCTGCCCTCGCGTCTTACGGCTTTGACCATGCTGTCGGCCACACCATCCCGTATCCATTGCGTCACCATGCAGTCGGTCAGCGGACTCGACATCACGGACGTTGCGCGCAGGGCAGCCAGTACCCGCTGTGTATGGCGCTTGCCCGGCGTGTGCAGAAACGCCGAACGTACGCCCGGGCCGAAACACTTTGAGGTGCCGGTAATGTAATAGGTTAACTCCGGGGCCAGCGTCGCGAAGGCGGGCGGTGGGTTATCCATCAACATGGTGTAGGCGTCGTCTTCGATGATGGGCACGCTGTAACGCAGGGCGACGTCGGCCAGCACTTCGCGACGGCTGCGGCTCATGGTCGTCGTAGTCGGATTCTGAATGGTAGGGTTCACATACAGGGCCCCGACATTACCTTCTTTGCAGGCGTCTTCAAAAGGTCGTACCAACGGCCCGTCGGAGTCGCGCTCCAGCGGATGCAGCTCCATCCCCAGCTGTGCCGCAATGGCTTTCACACCGGGATAAATCAGGCTTTCCACACACAACTTCTTACCGGGTGTAATCAGGGCACTCATCAGCCCGACCAGTGCGCTGTGAATGCCGGGGCAGATCAGAGTCTGCTCCAGTCGCGCGTCGGGCAGACGCCGGCGCAGCCAGGACACGGCGGCTTCGCGGTTGGCCTGTGAACCGCCGAAGGCCTGATAGCGCAGCATGCTGTAGATGTCCTGCTGGGTAATGACCGACATGGCGCTGTCACGGATCTCTTCTACGAGGGTCGGGATCGACGGCTCAATCAGCAGATTCATGGTCATTTCATAACTGCCGGTGCTGGGGCGCAGCAGCGCTGGCTTACCTTTCACATAGCTGCCTGAGCCCGGCTGCGACTCAATCAGACCGCGCTTGCGGGCTTCGGCATAGGCACGGACGGTGGTGGTGTAATTCAGTCCGGTAGCCTCGGCCAGATCGCGCAGAGCAGGCAGTCGGTCGCGTGGTTGCAGGCGACCGCTGTTGATGTCGTCGGCGATAAAGTCGGCGATAGCCCGGTAAGCGGGTTTACCTGAGGTGTCCTGTAGCAGGCGCACCCAGCGTTGCAGGTCGGAAGTGTCCATAAGGGTTCCAGATGAGTTGCTATATCGCATTCTACTTAAATAATGATTGCATTCAATGAGCAATCTGATTGGTTTTGTGTGTGCGATATTTTGCACCGATAAGGTGCCAATCACCGATGCAATGTGATGATACGGTGCTTTTCTGTGGATTTCCTACGCAATTAACCATGCATTTCATATGGTTAATCAGTATGTGATCAATATGCAATCAATATATCTGAAAGTAATTGATTGCTTTTTGATTGCAATTATTTTCACCCGGTTTCAGCCATTCTGGCCCGCCTGCTGCTCCTTACCCTGTCAGATCCTGTGTCCGAGACCCGGACCGGTCTGTCAGACATTTAATTTAAAAGGAGCATACTCATGCCACAGATCACCAAACCCGCTCACAAGTCCGGCGACTTTTTTGTAGATTACGAAGAGAAAGTCTTCGAAGACGTGAAAGCCAACCCCGGCGAAAAAGCGCTGGTGACCTTTCATACCGTTGCCTTCGAAGGCTCCATCGGTTTTGTGAACATGCTGCAGGCGACCCGACTGCTGCGCAAAGGCTATGAAACCTCGATTCTGCTGTACGGACCGGGCGTGACTCTGGGTCTGCAGCGCGGTTTCCCAACTCTGGGTGATGAAGCATTCCCTGGCCACCAGAACTTCAACAACCAGCTGAAGAAGTTCATGGCTGAAGGCGGCAAAGTGTACGCCTGTCGTTTCGCTCTGCAGGCCCTGTACGGTCACGGTGAGCCATCCCTGATTGAAGGTGTGCGTCCGATCAATCCGCTGGACGTGCTTGATCTGAAACTGCTGCACATCCGTGATAACGCGGTGATCGTCGATACCTGGACGGTCTGAGGCATCAGCATGGCAAGCAATCCTGTGGTACGGGCCGCTGCCGTTCAGATCGCCCCCGATCTGACCAGCTGTGCGGGCACCCTCAAGAAAGTGCTGGATGCCATGGATGAGGCCGCCTCGAAAGGGGTGGACCTCATTGTGTTTCCGGAAACCTTCCTGCCTTACTACCCGTATTTTTCGTTCGTCTATCCCGCGGTAGCCTGTGGTCCGGAACATCTGCGCCTGTACGAAGAGGCGGTGACAGTGCCCGGTCCGGTAACCGATGCCGTTGCTGAGCGCGCGCGCAAGCACGGCATGGTGGTGGTGCTTGGCGTGAATGAGCGCGATCACGGCAGCCTCTACAACACTCAGCTGATCTTTGACGCCGACGGCACTCTATTGCTGAAACGCCGCAAAATTACGCCGACTTACCATGAGCGTATGGTCTGGGGGCAGGGAGATGGTGCCGGCCTGAAGGTGGCAGAAACTGCCGCTGGTCGCGTTGGAGCACTGGCCTGCTGGGAGCACTACAACCCGCTCGCACGTTACGCCCTGATGACTCAGCACGAGCAGATCCACTGCAGTCAGTTTCCGGGCTCGCTGGTGGGGCCGGTGTTCGGTGATCAGATTGAAGCGACCATCCGCCATCACGCCCTGGAGTCTGGCTGCTTTGTGGTCAACGCCACGGGCTGGCTCACAGAAGAACAGATCACCTCGGTCACCACCGATGAAAAATTGCAGCAGGCCTTAAGAGGCGGCTGCAACACCGCGATTATTTCACCCGAAGGTAAGCACCTGGCCCCCGCCCTGACCGAAGGCGAGGGGATGGTCATAGCTGATCTCGACTTTGCCCTGATCACCAAGCGCAAACGCATGATGGATTCGGTCGGTCACTACGCCCGCCCGGAACTGCTGCGTCTGAGCATCAATGATGATCCGGCAGTGTACCGACAGCCTCTGGCCTCTTCTGAACAGAGGTCTGCAGAACAGCCTGCCTTCCACACTCCATCCGGAGGATCGTATGAACCAGAGAATGACTGACCGCAATCTCATCAATGAACTGCAGACCCGGGGCCTGCGCCTGACACGGCCGGATCAGCGCCACGTCAGCCGTAGAGGCGGCGCTGGCCCGACGGACCATCAGGCAATGACCATCGGCGAAACTACGGTGATGGTGCCGGTGTTCACTGAGACAGCCATGCATTCGCCTTTTGTGCTCGACAGCGGGAATGGCCAGCAGCTGCTGCAGGAAACACCGGAAGGTCTGATACCGCTCGCGGATGTGTCCTTTGCCAGTGATCCGGCGTTTTACAGTCTGAGCACGGCAGACGGTATTCCTTATCAGCAGATAGCCACTCTGCATGGCCGCGATGTACTGGCGACCACGGTTTTGCAGACCTGCATCCGCTATCAGAGCCGGCGCAAGACCTGCCAGTTCTGTTCTATTGGTCAGTCGCTGAGTGCTGGGCGGACGGTAGAGCGTAAAACGCCTGAGCAACTGGCAGAAGTCGCGAAAGCCGCCGTTGAACTGGATGGTGTTAAGCACATGGTGATGACCACGGGCACTCCGGGTACATCTGACCGGGGTGCGGCGATTCTGGCCGAGAGCGTGGCGGCGGTAAAAGCGGCGGTCGACCTGCCCATTCAGGTGCAGTGCGAACCACCGGATGACGACGCCTGGTTTACCCGTCTCAAACAGGCCGGGGCCGACGCCATCGGTATGCACCTGGAAGCCGTGACCGAGCCGGTGCGCCAACGCATCATGCCGGGCAAAGCCAGTGTACCGGTGAGTGAATACATGCGCGCCTTCAGGGTTGCCGTCGAGGTGTTTGGCCGGGGTCAGGTCAGTACTTACATACTTGCAGGACTGGGCGACAGCGCCGAAGACATCCTTCAGGTCTGCGACGAACTCACCGCCATCGGGGTCTACCCCTTTGTGGTGCCTTTTGTGCCGGTGCGCGGCACGCCGATGGAAGATCATACGCCGCCAACAGCGGAGTTTATGGACAGCATTCTGCGGCCGCTGGCAGCGCGCCTGCGCGCAACCGGCCTGCTGGCCGAAGACATCAAAGCCGGTTGTGGCCGCTGCGGTGCCTGCTCCAGCCTGGCCAGCTATGAAAAAGCGGGTGCTGACGCGGAGAGCATGGCCAATGCCTCCTGAATATTCCGATTACACCGTGAAATGGGCACATCTTCCCTGGGAGCAGCAGCAGGCTAGGTCGCTGCGTCAGCAGGTGTTCTGTCACGAACAGCAACTGTTTGAGCGCACGGATGAAGATGGACTCGATCAGACCGCTCAGAGCATCGTTGCACTGGGTGATTACGGCGGCTGGCCACAGCAGGTGGTCGGTACCGTGCGTATTCATCAGCAGGCAGCGGGTGAGTGGTGGGGTTCGCGTCTGGCGGTGAGTCGGGACTTCCGCCATCAGCGTCATCTGGGCACTGGCCTGATCCGGCTGGCGGTGAGCAGTGCTCACGCGCTGGGGTGTCAGCGTTTTCTGGCGACGGTACAGGCGACGAACGAAGCCCTGTTTCAGCATCTGCACTGGCACACGCTGGAGCGTATGACACTGCATGGCCGTGATCATGTGCTGATGCAGGCAGATCTTAATTTTTACCCGCCCATTCATAACCCCAATACCGGTTTCGTGATGACACTGGCGGATAAGCCCGTACCTGCCATGTCTTTGTGTCCGGGTCTGCTTGATCTGGAGGGGCTGAGGCAGGTACCGCAAAACAGAAACCTCAGTGCAGCGATGGAACCCCGCTATGTCTGATCTGGCTGAGCTTCTCCATCAGGTCCGCGCCCATACCGGTATCGGCCTGAAGCAGGACATCACTGCTGTCAGTCAGGGGCTGGATGCTTTGCCGGATGGCTGGCACCCGAACGGCGATGATACGGCGGCCATTCCTTGTGGTGATGGCTGGCAGTTGCTGGCGATCGAAGGTATGCAGGGGCGGCTGGTACGTGAACAGCCCTGGTTCGCTGGCTGGTGCGCGGTCATGGTCAACTGCAGCGATATTGCGGCCATGGGCGGGCGCCCTCTGGCGGTGGTTGATGCGCTCTGGGCGGATGCTGAATCCGACCCGGAAACTGCGAAAGCGCTGGTGGCCGGAATGCGTGATGCCTGCCGCACCTTCGGCCTGTCGCTGGTCGGCGGTCACACCAATCTGCGTGCGGCCACGCCGTCTCTGGCGGTGTCGATTTTCGGCCACGCCAGGGCGCTACTCAGCAGTTTTGCTGCCACACCCGGTCAGTCGCTGGTGATGGCGGTGGATCTGCGCGGTGAATTTACCGGTCCGGGGAACTGGAATGCGGCAACGTCTGCACCGGCTGAACGCCTGCGCGGTGATATGGCGCTGTTGCCGCATATAGCCGAAACCGGTCTGGCGACGGCCTGCAAAGACATCTCACAGGCGGGCGTTCTGGGCACCACATTGATGCTGTTGGAAAGCTCGGACGTCGGCGCGCACATTCATCTGCCGGATGTGCCTAAACCCGATAACGTCGACTGGCACAGCTGGCTCACTGCCTTTCCCAGTTTTGGCTATCTGCTGACCTGTTCTCCAGCGCGGGAGCAGCTGCTGCTGCAGGCCTTCCAAGAACGTGGCATTGCTGCGGCGGTGATCGGCGATATCCGCCCGGGTCACAGCCTGACGGTGAGCGATGCTGATGAAACCTTTGAATTTTTTAATCTGCAACAGGGCCTGACCGGATTCACACGCGGTCACGCCCGCTCACACCCGGAGATATCGCTATGCCTGAAATGAATTTTCATGTGCGCTGGCCGGACGGCAGCGTTGAGCCCTGTTATTCACCCTCGACTGTTATTCGCGAGTATTTCAGCCCGGGTGATCAGATGAGCCTGGCGGAATTCCGCCAGCGTTCGCAACAGGCCTTAACCGCAGCCAGTGAACGCGTGGCAGCCAAGTATGGCTTTCATTGCTCCAGTGCTGCCGATCAGCTACGGCAGATTCAGAAACGTCTGGCGTCGTTCAGTGACGACAGCCAGCAGATCACCATATTAAAAATGGAATAAGTACCATGAACGACACAACCAAGCCCTCAGACATACAACACCTGCCGGTGATTATCATTGGCGGCGGTCAGGCCGGACTCAGCGCCAGCTATTTTCTGCAGCAGCAGAACATTGAACATCTCGTGCTGGAAAAAAATACCCTGATGCATGGCTGGAAACATGAACGCTGGGATTCTTTTACCCTGGTAACACCGAACTGGCAGTGCGATCTGCCAGGGCACCCTTACACCGGTGATGACCCGGATGGCTTTATGACGCATCCGCAGGTGGTGGAATACCTGAACGAGTTTGCTGAGAAGGTTGCAGCCCCGGTGATTGAGGGGGTTGCCGTGCGCGCTGTCACAACCGATGCGAAGGGTCTTTATCACCTCAGCACCAGTGCCGGAGAATACACTGCCGATCAGGTTATCGTCTGCTCCGGCGGTTATCACATCCCGGTGATCCCGCGCATGGCAGAGCGTCTGCCTGCTGAGATCACTCAGATCCATTCCGCAGAGTATAAAAATGCAGCTCAGTTGCCAGAAGGTGCGGTGCTGGTGGTTGGTGCCGGACAGTCCGGTGCTCAGATTGCTGAAGATCTGCACCTTGAGGGCCGTAAAGTCTTTCTCGCCACCGGTGATTCGCCACGCGTTGCTCGCTTTTACCGTGGTAAAGACGTAGTGCGCTGGCTCGATGACATGGGCTATTACCGCATGTCAGTGGACAACCATCCGCTGGGTAAAAACGTACGCAGCAATACCAACCACTACGTCACTGGCCGCGACGGTGGGCGCGACATCGACCTGCGTAAATTCGCCCTTGAGGGCATGGAACTGTATGGCCTGATGACGGATTACCGTGACGGCGAATTACAGTTCCTGCCCAACCTGCAAGACAACCTCGACAGCGCTGATGCCACTTACAACAACATCAATGCCCGTATCGACCAGTGGATCGAACAACAGGGAATTGAAACCGATGAGGGCCCATCGGTTTATGAACCTCTGTGGCAACCCCAGTCAGAGCGCACCACGCTGAATCTTGCACAGTCAGGCATCACCAGCGTGATCTGGAGCATTGGCTACCGGCCGGATTTCAACTGGCTGGACGCTCCCGTGTTCAACGGTCAGGGCCACCCTCAGCATCACCGGGGCATCAGCGGCCAGCCTGGCCTGTATTTCCTTGGATTGCCCTGGCTGCATACCTGGGGATCAGGACGATTCTCCGGCGTACGTGAAGACGCAGAGTATCTGGTGGAAGCCATTGTGCAATATCGCGAGCCAGCACTGCAGAAGCAGACCGGTTCGTGATTTCTCAGCCGTTCAACCCGCGCTAAAAGCGTCTACGCTTAACCAGACTGATTGTCCGGCAACTCGACAGAGATAGCCGGGCGACCTCTTTGACCGGTAATCGCGGTCAGGATGATTCAAGAGTCTGGTTATGAACACTATCCGTTCCGTACAGTGGAAAGTACTGATCCCCATGATCGCGGTGTTTGCCGTGCTGATGGTGGTGATCAACCTCTACTCGTCTTATCAGCAGAAAAACCGTCTGCTGCATGCCACCGAAGATCAGCTGCAACAGACCATGGATAACCTGCTGGATGGTCTGAATATGCTGATGATGACTGGCAATATGGCCAGCCGCGATACCCTGCGCGATAAGCTGTCAGCCAAGGAAAACGTTGAGTCGGTGCGCCTGATCCGTGGCGACGCCGTCAGTAATCTGTTTGGTCCGGGGCTGGATAACGAAGCCATTCTGGATGAGCTCGACCGCCGCGCCATGGCCGGTGAGCGGGTTGTGCATCTGGAAAAGGTAAACGGCGAACGTCATCTGACTGTGATAGAACCCTACGTGGCGGTAGAAGACCGTCACGGTACTAACTGCGTGGCCTGTCATCAGGTGGCTCCGGGTACGGTGCTGGGTGCCGGTCGCATTACCTATTCCCTCGC
>JBPEXS010000570.1:0-1440 GCA_052031325.1 Thalassolituus sp.
GGGTGAAGTCGTAACAAGGTAGCCGTAGGGGAACCTGCGGCTGGATCACCTCCTTTCTAAGGATGTTTCTAGATGATTGGTTCGCCAATCACGTGAAGCACTTAGCAAAAGACCATTCAATGGTCATACATCACGGGCCAGGCCGTCCTCATATCTCTTCAGAAAATAGTCTACAGACCTACCGGTCTGTCTGGGTCGGTAGCTCAGGTGGTTAGAGCGCACGCCTGATAAGCGTGAGGTCGGAGGTTCAAGTCCTCCTCGACCCACCACTAATTTGATGTGTCACACATCTTATGGGGCCTTAGCTCAGCTGGGAGAGCGCCTGATTTGCATTCAGGAGGTCAGGAGTTCGATCCTCCTAGGCTCCACCAACCTGTCTTTTGCTTGCAAAAGATCAGGAGGCGGCAGGGTGTTCGACAAAGTCGAACGTCCCGAGAGCCACATCCACTGACCGATTAGATCATCAAGCACTTGCTGAGTGTTTGATCGTCCAATCGGACATGACCACGCCATCGCGGCGTGTTTGACATCGTTTATAGAGATACAATTACAACATCGTTGATCGCACAAGTGCGTGTTGATCTCGATCGTTCCCACCCTCGGGTGGGCGGCACTTGCTCTGTCCCTTTCCTCGGACGTTCAGGTGTATCGCGGTCGAAACGGCGGTGTTGTCCAAGTCAAGTACACTAACCAATGTTCTCGATCACCGACATGATCGAGAGCGGGAAAGTATGCTTTTGGTTCAGAATGAGCATCGGACGAACCAGCCCGATGCGTGCAAGACGTGTCTTGCTCTTTCTGGATCAAATCAAGCGCGAGAAGGGCGTTTGGTGGATGCCTTGGCAGTAAGAGGCGATGAAGGACGTGATACTCTGCGATAAGCTATGGTGAGCCGAGAATAGGCTTTGACCCATGGATCTCCGAATGGGGCAACCCACCTGACAGTTTGATATTGTTGTCTTCGGACACTCAATATCTTTCTGAAACAGGTACTTATTACCTGAATACATAGGGTTTTAAGAGCAAACCCGGGGAACTGAAACATCTAAGTACCCGGAGGAAAGGAAATCAATTGATACTCCCCTAGTAGCGGCGAGCGAACGGGGACCAGCCGAGCCTTGAGAGTGACCAGAACTGTTTGGAAAGACAGACCATAGTGGGTGACAGTCCCGTATGGGAAGCTCGATAGGACGTATTAAGTAGGGCGGGACACGTGAAATCCTGTCTGAAGATCGGAGGACCACCTTCGAAGGCTAAGTACTCCTTACTGACCGATAGCGAACCAGTACCGTGAGGGAAAGGTGAAAAGCACCCCGACGAGGGGAGTGAAACAGTTTCTGAAACCGGACGCCTACAAGCAGTCGGAGGGGCCTTGAGCCCTGACGGCGTACCTTTTGTATAATGGGTCATCGACTTGGTCTCACGAGCAAGCTTAAGCCG
>JBPEXS010000571.1:0-1037 GCA_052031325.1 Thalassolituus sp.
AGAGAACAACTTCCAGCTGAAACAGGATGCAGGCGGTATTGTCGATATCGAATTTCTGGTACAGTACGGCGTGCTGGCGTGGTCACACCAGTTTCCCGATCTGTTGACGTTTACCGACAACATGCGGATTCTGGATGCCTTTGCAACAGCGGGTCTGATGGCTCCACAAGACTGTCAGACGCTGCAGGACACCTACCTGTCTTACCGAGCCGAAACCCACCGGCGTGCATTGCAGAAACGATCCCTGCTTCTGAGCCAGGATGAAACGTCCTCGCTTGGTTTTGATGTACGACGTAAGAACGTGACCCGATTGTGGCAACTCTGGCTGGAAACTCCCGCGGACTGACACTCAGTGCCCGGCGAGCCTTCCGGGCACAGACAGACTATTTTTAGACAGAATTTCGAGTGAGGTCTTTTATGTTTCCTTCCATGGCCGATCGCGATGGCGTGATCTGGTTTGACGGTGAGCTGGTTGACTGGCGCGATGCCAAAGTCCACGTGCTCACGCATACCCTGCATTACGGCATGGGCGTGTTTGAAGGTGTCCGGGCGTATAAGACTGATCAGGGTGCGGCGATTTTCCGCCTGCAGGAACACACCGACCGTCTGTTCCGCTCTGCGCACATCCTGAACATGCCTATGCCCTTCAGCAAAGCTGAAATCAACGAAGCGCAGCGAGCCGCTGTGCGTGAAAACAATCTCGACAGCGCCTACATGCGCCCGATGGCCTTTTACGGCTCTGAAGGCATGGGCCTGCGTGCCGATAACCTGAAAGTCCACGTGATTGTGGCCGCCTGGGACTGGCCGGCGTACATGGGTGAAGACGCCAAAACTCAGGGCATCAAAATCCGTACCTCGAGCTACACCCGTCACCATGTGAACATCACCATGTGTAAGGCGAAAGCCAACGGCAACTACATGAACTCCATGCTGGCCCTGCGCGAAGCACTGGACAGTGGCTGCCAGGAAGCCCTGCTGCTGGATAACGAAGGTTATGTGGCCGAAGGCTCCGGCGAGAACATCTTCGTCATCCGCGA
>JBPEXS010000572.1:0-1451 GCA_052031325.1 Thalassolituus sp.
TGAGTAAGCGGAAGAATCCGACGTCTATTCTGTTCTACAAGCGTATGGGCTTTATGCCGGAAGCGCTGCTGAACTACCTTGGGCGTATGGGCTGGTCGATGCCGGATGAGCGTGAAAAGTTCTCCCGTGATGAGATGTTCAGCAACTTTGATATCAGCCGTGTTTCATTAGGCGGCCCGGTCTTCGATGTGGAAAAACTGCGCTGGCTGAACAGCCTGTGGCTGCGTGAACTGTCACCTGAGGGCTTTGCAGAAGCTTATGCTGACTGGGGCCTGCAGAAAGAGGCGCTGTTGCCACTGATCCCACACATTCTGCCTCGCGTAGAAGTGTTTTCGGATGTAGCTCCGCTGGCGGGGCACTTTCTCAGTGGTCTGACGCCTCTGACACCAGAGAGCTTTGAGCACAAAGCCCTGGATGCCGAAAAAGTCACTGAAGTGCTGCAGTATGGTCTCTGGCAGTTAGAGGCCATACGCCATTGGGAAAAGGAAAACATCGAGCAGGCGCTGTTTGGTCTTGCCCGTGCGATGGACATTAAAATCCGTGACTTCCTGCAGCCGTTCTTTATGGCGATTGCCGGTACGACTTCTACGATCTCTGTTCTGGACAGTATGGCGCTGCTGGGGCCGGATATGTCACGTGCCCGCGTTCGCCATGCGGTGGATACTATGGGTGCTCCGGGTAAGAAAAAACTGAAGAAAATGGAGAAAGAATACCAGCGACTTCAGGGTGTGATTGCTGCAGCAGAGCAGGGCGCGGAATAAGCCTGCCGGGGTGAAGCTTTCTGGCTTTACCCCAAACCGCCTTCCTGTAAGTTATTGTTTAACGTAATTATTTTTAAACAAAGTGTTGACACAAAACGGGCCGCTCATTATTATGCGCGCACGTTTTGAGACGGGGCCTTAGCTCAGCTGGGAGAGCGCAACACTGGCAGTGTTGAGGTCAGCGGTTCGATCCCGCTTGGCTCCACCAACTTTTTGGTGCTTAAGTGATTTAGACGATTCACTTAACAAGTATAATAAAGACTTAGTCCCCATCGTCTAGAGGCCTAGGACACCGCCCTTTCACGGCGGTAACAGGGGTTCGAATCCCCTTGGGGATGCCATCTTTTTTTCGATACCTGTCTGTGTAACACGTTTTCTTTGTTGACTGACACCTCTCAGATATTCTCTCTTTTTCCTTAGCTGCAAGTAGCAGACGTTGTTTCTTAAGCCATCCGTAAGCTGTTCAGCTATTTTCTGCCCAAGTTGAAACCAAGACGTTACAATAGCGCCTTTTGCATTTCTGGAGTCCCCCATGGACACGCTGTCCGCAGCCCTCAGTGACAAAGCGAAAACCACGCGTCTGGTCGTGTTTGATGTGGATGGAGTCCTGACGGACGGTACGCTTACTTATTCGGCCACGGGCGAAGAAGTGAAGCACTTTAACGTTAAAGACGGCGTCGGCATCAAATT
>JBPEXS010000573.1:0-1096 GCA_052031325.1 Thalassolituus sp.
TGTCGCTGAATAAGGTGCATGATTTCGGACTGGACTGGACCCTGGGTTATGCCTACTCCGATGCGAAAGATGTGCAGCCGATGACCAGCTCTGTGGCTTTCTCAAACTACATGAACCGCTCCTTCACCGATCCACAAGAGCAGAAGCTGTCGACGTCTAACTACAATATCCGTCACCGCTTTACCGCCACGGTGAATTACGAAGCCTTTTTCTGGAACGATAACGCCACCACCATCTCACTGTATGCGGCTGCCAATGAAGGCTCGCCATACAGCTACACCCAGGCGGGTGACCCGAACAGCATTTACGGTTACACCCCTTACCTGGAAGGCAACCCGATTCTGGTTCCGGGTGAAGATCGTAACGAACACGGTGGATCCTGGTGGGCCAAGGCTGATCTGAAGGTGACGCAGGAGCTGGGCGGCGTGGGTGCTGAAGACAAACTGAGTGTCTTTATGGTGATTGATAACCTGACCAACCTGCTGAGTGACGAGTGGGGCATCATGCGCCAGGCTAACTTCCCGGGTAACGTGCCGCAGGGTCAGGCCAAAAACGAATACCGCGTGGGTGATGCGTCTCTGTATCAGATCCGCCTGGGTATGAATTACGAATTCTGATTTCCGTTGTGTGTTTTAGCCGGCCTCGTGCCGGCTTTTTTTTGGTCCGATTTGGCAGGCGCGTCTCGCTACTGAGCTTGGTCAGTATCAACCGGGCTGGTAAAGTCTTTCAGATTAATGCTAAACATCTGCGTTTCTCAAAAGGACTTGGTATGCCCGCGTTTTTTTCGCGCGCACTGATGATGGTCAGTGCACTCTTCATCCTGACGGTTTCTGCGCAGGAGACGGTCCTGCTGAAAATGGGTTACAGCCCCGACAGTGCCTTCGTCATGTCCGAAACTTCAGACATGCTGATGACCATGAACGCCCCGAAAGATGCATCGCGTCTCCCGCCCGAAAAGCTTGCCGAATTCCCGCTGAATATCCGCCAGAAAGGCGAAACCACGACGCGCATAACGTCTGGTTCAGTGGAAGCCGATGGCAGTTATCGGGTGAGTATGACCCTGGAGTCAGGTACCTCATCCGTGAGTGTGAATGAG
>JBPEXS010000574.1:0-1769 GCA_052031325.1 Thalassolituus sp.
CTGCTGGAAGCCCGGACTCTGGCTGGCGACCCTGAGCTGTATGATCAGCTCAGTGACAGAATCAGCCCCCGTTCGATCTGGCCATCAGAAACCTTCCTCAACGCCAAGTGGCAGGAGCTGAACGACCGCCACGATAAGCACAACAGCGCCGACTATAACCTTGAGCCCAACGTCAAAAACTCTCCGGGTGCGTTACGCGATATCCAGACGGTTGCCTGGGTTGCCCTGCGACATTTCGGTAAAGGCACGCTGGAAGGACTGACCAGCCTCGGCATTATTACCGACTCTGAGTATCAGCTTCTGAGCGAGGCTCACAGCTTCCTCTGGCAGGTGCGTTCAGCACTCCATACGCTGGCCGGCCGCGAAGAAGATCGCCTGTTGTTCGACCTGCAGAAACAGGTTGCCAGGTTGCTGGGTTACCACAGCGATGAGCGGCGCTCAGGTGTCGAGAATTTCATGTACGACTTTTACCGTCATCAGCTGATCGTGACGGAGTTGTGCGAGCTGATTCTGCAGCACATTCATGAGGCCCACCTTGAGTGCGGCCCGGTCGAAGAAGAAATCGTCAATGAGCATTTTGTGTTCAGTAATGGCTATCTGCGCCTGACCACGCCAGATCTGCTGCGTGAAGAGCCCGTGTGGCTGCTGAAGTCCTTCCTGCTGATGGCGCAACATCCTGACGCTATGGGCATGCACTCGTCGACCATCCGCGCTATCCGCGACCATCGTCACCTGATTGATGATGATTTCCGTCGCGATAAAGAGAACACCGACACCTTTATGGCGTTGCTGCGCAACCGTACCCGGGTGGTCACTGAGCTGCACCGCATGATGCGCTATGGCGTGCTCGGAGTGTATGCCCCGGAATTCGGCGCCATCATCGGCATGATGGAGCATGACCTGCTGCACAAATACACGGTGGATGACCACAGCATGCGCATGATGCGCCTGCTGCGTCAGTTCCGTAACGGCAGTGTGCGCCGTAAGTTTCCTCTGGCCTCACGGCTTATCCATAACGTGCGCAAAAAGGCGCTCCTGTATCTGACCGCGCTGTTGCACGATACCGGTAAGAGCCTTGAGGGTGATCACGCCCTGAACAGTGGTGAACTGGCCCGGGATTTCTGTCAGCGTCACCACCTCAGCGCAGAAGAGACTGACATGGTCAGCTGGCTGTGCGCCAACCACCTGCTGATGTCTGATGCCTGTCAGCGTATCCAGATTGCCAACCCGGATGACGTGTTTCAGTTTGCCCGTGAAGTCGGCAACCTGCACCGCCTGGACATGCTGTTCCTGATATCCGTCGCTGACACCCACTCGACCAATCCCGAGCTGTGGACGCCCTGGCGCGCTGAACAGATGCGTGATCTTTACGAACACACCCGTGAGATGCTGATCCGCGGCCTTGATAACCGCCAGAGCAAGCTGGAAGTCATTGCTGAGGTTCAGCGGGAAGCACTCCTGCAGCTGAGCAACTACGGTATCCCGGAGCAGCGTGTGCGCGAAATCTGGGGCGACCCGGGTGAAGACTACTTCCTGCGTGAAGGTGTGGATAACGTGGTCTGGCACATACTCGAAATCGATGCTCACGGTGATACCGACCGCCCTTTGATTTCTGTCCGCCAGACATCTGACCAGAATCAGGAAGGGGCAACTCAGATCTTTATCTTCGCGCCTGATCACCCCAACCAGTTTGCGGTGATTACCGCCACGCTGGACTCTCTGAACCTGAACATCCTTGATGCACGGATTATGACCTCAGAGCAGGAACA
>JBPEXS010000575.1:0-1726 GCA_052031325.1 Thalassolituus sp.
GCAGGAAAAGTCAGAACAGGTAGCGATAACCAATGCTGGCGACACGGGCATATTCTGAAAAGGAATGCACCAGAATCTCAACTCGACGGTCGTCGGAAACCATGGTGTGCAGGCCAATGGCATAATAAGGCAGATTACCTTCGTAATCAGACGCCTTGAGGCCATCTTTGGCCGTGAGAATAAGCTTATTGCTGCCAGCACGGGCCATAAAGCCCCAGTTACCGACACGGAGGATGCGTGGTTTCACCTGAAGGTATCCCGCCAGGCTACGGAAATTCACTTCGCCACCGTTCACTTTCATCGCGCCCAGATCGGTGAGACCAAAGAAAACACCGACCTGTTCATCGTACGCCGCAAAGCCACCGTCCAACTGCAGTGCGACGCCGGTTTTATCATCGACCGTCACATCGTCACTGACCTCAGGTGTGAAATACGATGGCCCAAAGGCCGCAGAAACCGCAAATTCAGCCTGCGCAGGCGCTGCGATCATTGCCGCAGAAGCCAGAATGGCAGTAACAGCAGTGGTTTTACGACGACGCAGCCCCACCAGCAAGGCTCCCATCAGAGCAAAGAAACCAGTACTCACCGCACCACTGCCCGCTGTCACGTCGTTTTCTTCGCTGGTATTGGAGTCATCCAGATCATTCACGCCATCACCGTCTGAGTCGGCATCGTAAGGGTTAATCAGACCATCATTATCAATGTCCGCTTCCGGAAACAATGCAATGAACTCAGCCTGGGTATCCATATTGTCGTCGACGCCATCGAGGTTGTCATCAACCCGGTCGGCGGGGATCTCGGGGTACTTTTCCTGAGTATCGAGAATACCGTCCGCATCGGCGTCGGCGTCAAACACGTCGATGATACCGTCGAGATCACTGTCCGTCAGGTCGAGACCCAATTCCAGATAATCCGGAATCTGCTCGCCGTCGGAGTCTTCATCTTCAAAGTTAGGAATCCCGTCACCATCGACATCCGCATCTGTCTCGAAATTATCAGGCAGACCGTCTTCATCGGTATCCTGGCCTTCCAGAATGACATCCAGAATGGCATCCAGCTCGGCCAGCTCATCCACCTGATCAACAGTCAGTTGGGATACGGCGTAGTTCATAATGGTGGTCAGATAGGCCAGCGGCTCTGGCTCGACACCATCCACGCCCACAATCACATAGTCTTCGGTGTAAGGCGCATCGGCATCACCGCCATCCGCATAGGCAAGAATGCGGTTCCAGGAGTTATCTTCAATGCTGATGACTGCTTCTGTTGCCAGAGACAGAATGCGTTCGTCAAATCCTGCATCATCGGTGTACTCCACATACACCTGAATTTCTTTACCCACGTCAGCCGCCTGAGGGATGTAGACATTACTGCCTTCCCACACCGGCTCCTCCTGATCAGCAATCCAGAGGTAGTAGATGTCTGCGTTATTCAGTCCATCTTCATCCGTCACCGTCGCTGTCAGTACCTGACCTTCAGCTGCGGTACCAGAAATAGTCACTTCACCTTCGATGCTGGGCTCGGAGCGGTCCGGATCGTTTGGCAGCGCATCTTCATCATCAAAAACACCGTCGCCATCGCTGTCGTCTTCAAAGTCCCAGATACCGTCTTCATCAGTATCCCGGTATACAACGCCATCCAGAATCAGGGCGGGTAACTGTTTATTGGTACCGAAGTCCCAGGTGTCTTCAGGCCACTCGTAATACAGCGGGAAGCCCAGCAGACACAG
>JBPEXS010000576.1:0-8837 GCA_052031325.1 Thalassolituus sp.
CACCCGCTGCGGGTTTTCCGGATTTTTTCCTGACATCCGGAGCTTCAATACCGTGATCAAGGCTGTTGCGCACGATATGAATCAGTGGCTCAGCCAGAGACTCGATAATGTTTTTATCCGCCTCTGTGTCTTCACCTTCAATCACCAGTTGCACGTCTTTATTCAGGCGACGTGAAATGTCCCTGACGAGTCGGGGGAAGCGCATGGAAATAAAAGAAAATGGCATCATGCGGATCTGCATAATGGCATCCTGCATTTCTTCGGCAATACGGTTAACGACCGCGTATTCTTCTTTAATTTCGCGTGCCAGATCTCTCAGTCCATAGCGTTCTTCGGCACGCCGGGCGAGAAATGGCAGTGCATTTTTCGCCACGGTCATCTCGCCGATCAGGTTCATCAGACGGTCGATTTTTTCCTGATCGACTTTCACGCTTCGAGATGTGCCAGAGCCTGGTTTTGAGGCAGTCTCTTCCCGCTCAATGGCTTTAGTCGAGGCAGGCTGGCTCACCGGCTGAGCCCCTGTGGGTAGGGCAGCATCGTCAGAAGATTCTGATACTGTGCCGGACTCACTACCAGACTCATGACCAGGAGCAGAGTCTGAAACAGAATTTGTCTGCAATTCCTTCGCTGTTTCAGGTGGAGTCTCAGCTTGAGTGCCTGAACCCTCAGTCTGGTCTGCTGGTTCAGGAATGACGGGCTCAGCAGGCTCAGGGATAAAGTCTGATGCATCCATCGGGACTAACTGCTGGTCCAGCCATGTCAGGACATCCTGAGTATTACCATGATCGGCAGCATCGAGATAAGGCTCTATCTGCTGTAGCAGTTCATCACGGTTCAGGCTCGTACAGCAGTTACGGATGACATTGGTTGCAGCTTTGATCCGTCCCAGACTCCAGTCACAGCCATCATCCATGCTGATGATACGTTGTTGCAGTACCAGCAGGTCAGTCAGTGCCTCTCTGTCTTCCAGCTCAAGTCCGACAAGCAGCGATGGACTCTCAGGGACTGAGCCTGCAGAAGGGGTTTCGGCCATGGGTGCTGCATCGTCAGTCTCACTACCCTCAGAAAATTCGTATGGACTCAGATACTGGGTCTGGCGCAGACGTTGAGCAATATGGATCCGTGCTGTCTTTGACGCGTTACTCTGTTCCAGTTGCATCAGCCAACGCAGAGCCGAAGCTGCTGTGAGTCCAGGGGCAATCAATTCAAGAGCTGTCTGGCAGAGAGCAGAGACTGTTGCCCCTTCATCAATCGACTGACAGATGGCCTCGACCTGATTTTCAGGTACCGCATCTTTCTTGCCGCGACCACTCAGGGTGAGTAACTGCAGTGGATCCAGGCTGGTGTAGGTCACCTGATCCGGCACATAACGGAAATAGTCTTCGAGTTCAGCCGTGTCGGCATCGCAGATCATGACAAAGCGGGTGACACACTGATAAGGGTCAAGCTCGCTCAGGTCTGTCTTTGCGCAATCACTGTCGATGGCACCCCAGATAAGTCCGGGTGCTTTCTGTACAAAGAAAAACGGGTCGTCCCCCTGAAAGAAACATTCGGCGACCGGTTCATAACTGATTAACACGACCTCATCGAGGTGCTGACAGCTGTCAAAAGCCAGTTGTAGACGTTGTTCACTCCATTCACGGGTGGTGTCATCAGACTCCGGAATATAATCGGGTAAGGCAGGGGCCCGGCTGCGCTTGCTGTTGGCACTTTTTTTACGGCCAGCTGTTTTTTTCGCCGGTTTCTTTGTGCTGCTCTGTGTATCTGACTTCTGAGGGGCAGAGGTGTTTGTGTCAGAGTCTGAGCCGGCATCATTGCTTGGAGCCGGCACCATGTAAGCACGTAAGCGGTCAGCCAGTTCCTGGGCGAGTCTGCTGTCAGAAACAGGCTCACCATCGGTCTCTTCTATGCTGTCGCAGAATTGACTGATGTAATCCATGGCTTCAAACAGGACATCCGTGAGACCCTGATCCCAGTGCTCAGGCGCTTCCCGTTTCTCTGACATAACGTCTTCACCGGCGTGAAGAATGCGCGTCAGATCGGGGAATTCAAACAGGCCGGTATTACCCTTCAGGGTATGTACCAGGCGGAAGAGTTCATTCAGCGTGTCACTTCGGTCACCGGCTTTCTCAACATCGAGAAGCTTTTCGCTGATGCCCTGCAGCAGGTCACGCGTTTCTGACAGAAATTGCAGTAATAAAGGCGTCATACGATGGCTTCTCCCAGCAGCAGGCGCACGTAGGTCATCATGTGCACGGGTTTTATCGGTTTGACCAGGTACAGATTCGCGCCGGATTCATAGGCTTGGGTGTGGTCAATTTCGGCGGCTTCGGTGGAGACCATGACGGCCGGCGCCTGACTGACATCTTCTGCACGCAGCTGCTGAAGGAATCCGTAGCCATCCATCTGCGGCATATTGATATCAACGATATAAAGATCAAACTCGCTGGACAGAGATTTTTCCAGCGCTTCAATACCGTTAATGGCCTCATCAACGGTATAGCCTTCCGCTTCCAGGATACTGCGGTGATACATGCGTACAGTGCTGGCATCATCTACAACAAGAATACGTTTCATTGTGCCTCCTGGGGTCTCTGGTAGACGATGGCAGCGGGGAATTTACGGACACGGTATAAGGATGAGATACGCCCCATGGATTCAGTATGCCCGAGGCAGATATAACCACCGGGTGACAGAGATTCGTACATATATTCAGCCGCAAGTTTGCGTGACAGATCATCGAAATAAATCAGCAGATTACGGCAGAAAATGACGTCGATATTGCGCATCTTGCGCACGTCTGCAGGTTCGGATAAATTGATGCGGGAGAAGTCCACAGCATCACGGATATCCTGAGCAACCTGATAACCGGCTTCGGTTTTGGTGAAGTATTTGCGCTTCCATGATGGTGGGACATTGCGAATAGACCGCTCAGAGAAAATACCCTGACGCGCCGTCTGTAAAATCTGTGTGTCAATGTCAGATGCCATCAGCTCGACATTCCATTCTTCGATGCCGGGCCACTCCTCAAGCAGGTACATGGCGATGGAATACGGCTCTTCACCGGAGGAGGATGGCACACACCAGATCCGGATTGGCCTGCTTCTGTCGTGTCGGGTAATGATGTCTGGCAGCACAGAGTCCACAAGGCTGCGGAACTGATAATCTTCCCGCATAAAATAGGTTTCATTCACAGTCAGAAGGTTGGTCAGTCGCTGCAGCTCATCACCCGTTGCCTGAAAACGCAGGGTCGTAAAATACTGTCGGAATGACTCAGAGCCTGTGGCTTTCATCCTTTCTGTCAGGCGTTTATCAACGAAGTAGCGTTTACTCATTTCGAATTTAATACCGGTCTTCCGGTAGAAAAATTCAGTGAATTTTGAGTAATCCAGTTCGCTGATTGTCTGGTCCATCATTCAGATCAACTCCCCTGAACCCTGCGGATGGCAAGATCCGCTGCAAACTGAATATAAGGTTCATTCTCAAACCGGGATTTGAGCAGGTTTAAATCCTCAAGAGCGTTGGCAGTGCCAACTTCTCCGAGCAGGTCGACGGCCGTTGCACAGACGTTGACATGTGAGTCATTGCGAATGACCTCAAGCAACCACTTTTCCACATCGTCATGACACAGTGACTCCAGAATATTGACGGTAAAAATGCGTACATCCGGATCAGGATCATTCAGCAGGCGTGCCATTACCGGGGCAATTTCCTGTGGTAATTGTTTAATGGCTTCAATCGCTTCGTTTCTCAGTGCCGCATTTTCACTGCGCAGACAATCAACCAGCCCCTGAAGCGCAATGTCATCTCCGATCTGTGTCAGTGAAAGAATAATGACATGCCGTACACTGGGGTTTTCTTCTGCTGATAACTGAGTAACCAGTGATTGAGACGCGCCCTCGCAGGCAATAATTTCCCGGGCAGCCTGACGCCTCTGATCCGTCGTGCCTGTCACTAACAGACTGGCGGTTGTCTCACAGCTCTGTGGTTCATCATTGTTTTCGTTATTGCCTGGGTTACTTTTTATGAACGCCATAACGTATCCTCATGCGCTGCCGGCCCAGTTAATAATCTGCGTGGCGATATGACCTGCGGGTAAAACTTTCCCGGCGCCTTTTTTTTCAATAAGTTCTGCTGGCATACCGAATACGATGGCGGTCTCTTCACTCTCAGCAATGGTGGAGGCCCCCTTGCGGTGGAGCTCAGCAAAGCTGTCGCTGCCATCGTGGCCCATGCCCGTCAGTAAAATGGCCATGACATTACTGGGTTTGCAGTAACGCAGTGCTGACAGCCCCAGCAGCTCTACAGAGGGGTGCCAGCGATATTGCGGGTCTTCGGGTTTGATCTGTGCATAAAGGCGGTTTTGGCGGGACATCAGGGTGATATCGGCATCACCACGGCCGATGTAGATCACCCCTGGGTGAAGTTCGGTTGAACGGCTGACCTCTGTGACTGACATGCGGCACACCCGGTCAAGACGGCTGGCCAGTGACTGAGTAAAACTGGCAGGCATATGTTGCGCGATCAGAACCGGGGCATTCAGGTTGGCGGGTAGCTGGGGAAGAATTTCTTCTAAAGTGCGCGGCCCACCTGTGGATACCCCAATCAGAACCACTTTGTCATTAACACTTGTGTTCAGATCAGAAACTGACTCACGCCTGGCCGGAGCAGGGGCTGATGTCGGCGTTGATAACGCCGAGGTTTTTGCTGCGAGCGACGATTTGCGCAGTCTTGCAGAGACCGCCGTAGTGACTTTCTGCAGCAGCATCTCACTGATGTCGGACACAGATAATGAAATGGTGCCATCTGGCTTGGGAATAAAATCAATGGCCCCCAGGTTCATCGCCTCGAAGGTTGCCAGTGCGCCCTTGCTGGTGAGTGAAGACACCATGACAACAGGTACCGGACGCTCTGCCATAATCAACGACAGCGCGGAGAGTCCGTCCATTTCTGGCATGTTGACGTCGAGCGTAATGACATCTGGCTGAAATTCCCGGTTTTCGACCACGGCCTCAGCGCCTGTCCGCGCATGGCGGATGATGAATTTTCCTGTCTCTTCAAAAATCTGAGAAAGGTGACGGCGCATCAGCGCAGAGTCATCAACAATTAAGAGTCTGATCATAATTCTGTCTGCCTTACAGACCTTCTACCTGATCGAGTTCATGCTGGTGGAGCAGTGCCTGCGGGTTGATCAGCTGAATCATGCGGCTTTTCTCCTGAATATTGGCCATACCGGAAAACAGGCCGTCGTCACTGGCGGAAATTTCTGGAGTGGGCTCGACACAGTTGTCCGGCAGCCGCAGCACTTCGGACACCTGATCCACAATAAAACCGGTACGGATACCATTGATCAGAAATACCATGATGCGCTGGCGCTCACTGCGTTCAGCGAGGGGCATCTCCAGCCGGGTGCGCAGGTCAATCACCGGCAGAATGGTGCCGCGCAGATTAATCACGCCTTCAAGAAACGCCGGTGCTTTGGGTACCCGGATTAACTGATCAGGAATACGGACAATTTCCTGAATGCTGGTGATGGGGACGGCGAACTCCTCGCCATCCAGACGGAAGACCACAACCTGGTTGTCATTGTCTTCTTCATCGTCAGTCACACTGGCAGCGTCGGTATTTTCCTGCATGGTGTTCTCCTCAACGTCAGAAAGACTCTGGCGCAGTTCATCCTGGTTAAGCATCTGATCCACAGAAAGAATGGAAACCAGTCGTTTGCCGTCATTTAAGCGGCAGATGTTAGTAATGTCGGACAGGTGTGTTTCGCGTGCCATCAGGGGCACCAGATCTTCCACTTCGCTGGCCGCGATGCGTAGTACTTCACTGACGCCATCAACCAGTAAACCCACCTGATAAGGTCCACAGGAAATAACAACGACGCGGGTTTTTTCATCGGGTTCGCGCGGTGCCAGAGCAAACAGGGTGCGAAGATCAATCAGGGGTAACAGCTGTTCACGCAGGCTGATAAGACCCAGAATGTGCGCAGGCACCCTGGGCACTTCGGTGACCCGGTCTGGCATCTGAACAATTTCACGCACATCTTCGATGGCAATGGCGTATTCCTGCTTATTCACAGTGAAACTGACGAGTTGCAGCTCATCGGTTTCTTCCTCTTCATCGGCGCTGTCACTGATGTCGGTCAGCAGAGTGTCACTGAGACTTTTTTCGCGGGTGAATTCACTCAACTGGCTGAATTCCTGGCGGATCATTAAATCCATATCCAGCACCATGATGGTTGGCTGGTCCTGGCGCTGAATGATTCCTGACAGGAAGTCGGAATTGACGGTACTTTTCAGGTGTCCGGCATCGCGAATCTCACTGGGCTCAATTTCAATCACGCTGGTGACCCGGTCGACCAGAAAACCCAGTGGCTGATTGGTGTCATAAACCACCGCCCGGGTCGCTTCATCGTGTTCGGCCAAGGCCATGCCAAACATTCTGCGTAAAGAAATGATGGGCAGGACTTTGCCGCGCAGATTCGACAGGCCCGTCAGTACCGGCGGTGCTAAAGGAACGCGGATGATGTCTGGCACGCGGATGATTTCCTGAACCGGGCCCATATCCACAGCAAAGATCTCGTCCCCCATACGGAAGGTCACGAACTGCTGTCGCAGATCACTTTCCTGTTCTTCTTCGGTCAGAGTGTCGGTTGCGGTATTCATCCGGCAGCTCCTCAGTTGCTCTGCAACTCGTCTGCCAGTGAGGCAATTTCTTCAATGGCTTCTGCCAGCTCATCGGCACCACGTGATTGTTGTTCAGCGGCTGTTGCAGCTTCATCCGCAGCTTTTTCTGCTTCCTGTGCGGCAGAGGCAATCTGCTCTGAACCTTTTTTCACCTGCAGAATGGCAGCAGACATATCACTGGCAGAGGTCTTGATCGACAGGGCACCGTCTTGCACCTCGACAATATTTTCTTCAATAGTGACCAGGTTTCTTGTTGAGACTTTTGCTTTTTCGGTTTCTTCACCGGCGGTTTCGGCAATATCATCGAGGTCTGTACTGACTTTCTGAATCTGATCCTGAACGGCCTTGACCAGGTCCTTGATCTGATCGGCATTCTCTGCGGAATCCATGGCCAGGTTGCGGATGTCTGTCGCCACCACCACGAAGCCTTTACCGAATTCACCCGCCCTGGCTGCCTCAATAGAGCCATTGACCGCCAGCATATTGGTCTGAATTGATACCATCGAAATGGCTTCGACGATTTTATCAATGCGACGCGAGACGATTTCAAGATCGCGTACCTGACGGACACTGTCCTGTGTTGCCGTCACGGATTCTGAAATACCCTTGATCAGTTCATCGACGGAGGTTTTGTTGGTTGCCAGGGTTTCGCGGATTTTGATCACCAGCTGTTCGCTGATGGTGGCACGTTCCTGCGCAACCTCCAGACCACGTTCAATCTGGTTGATGGCAGCCGATGATTCTTCGGTGGCAGCCGCTGCAGTCTGGGCGCCCAGACGAATCTGCTCGATGGCGGTCATAATCTGTGTTGCAGCGCGGTTGATCTCCTGCACGGCCGAGGAGAGCTCTTCAGCGCTGGATGCAACTTCTTCCGCACTTTTGGCGACATCGGTGGAGTTGCGCAGATCATCGGCGAGGTCATACAGGGTCTGTGAAGCCCGCTCACATTCCACCAGAGCCTGAGACTGTTCGCCGACCGTTTTGGCCGACTCTTCAGCGGCTGCAGACTGTTCTTCGGCCGCTGTGGCAATGTCTTCCATGCCTTTTAGCGCCTGTTTGGCAGCGACATGAGACTGAGATGCACCGGCTGCTATTTCCCCGGAGCCGGTAACGATTTCCCCCATGTCACGGCGGATACCTGTCAGCTGGTCGCGGATAACGTGACCTTTTTCAACCTCGCCTTCAACTTTTTCAGAAGCGGTTTTAATACCATCGGCAATCGCAGTCACTTCACTCTGAATCTGTTTCACCAGTGACTGAATCTGGTTGGCACTCTGCTCTGAGGTTTCAGCCAGGGTCCTTACTTCATCAGCAACCACGGCAAACCCTTTACCATGCTTACCTGCACGTGCGGCTTCAATGGCTGCGTTCAGAGCCAGCAGATTGGTCTGGTCGGCGATCCGCACCACGGCTTTAACGATATCGCCAATGTTCGCAGCCTGTTTCTCCAGCTCAGAGACCATAGTGACAGAAGCCGCCTGACGGGTGGCAGCCTCACCGACATTGGTCACCAGACTGTCGATGTCATCACTGGTTTTTTTAACCAGGAGGGCCAGCTCATCGCAGCGCAGGCGCGAGCTTTCGGCAACATCCATCTGGGTTTTGATGGAACCTGTGACCTCATTGAACGCCGCCAGTGACTCCTGCGCAGCGCCACTGGTTTCTTCAGCGGTGACGGCAATCTGATCCGAGGCACTTTTCAGCTGCTCACTGGCGGCCGTAGCCTCGGTAATGCCCGACGACAGCTGACCGGCGGCAGCGGCAATACGCTCTGCGGCCTGTTGCTGTTTCGCCAGAGTGCGGGCTCTGCGTCGCTGGGCTTCGGCTTCTTTCGCAACTGAGGCACTGACGGCGGTGTCAGTGGACGTAGCGGGAGTCTGAGGTTTTTTCACAAGTGCCATGGCGGTTTCCTGACGATGCTGGTTGCGTTGTCTGATGATGTTTTCTGCCTGCGTGAACTGATCTTTCTCGCAGCCATAACTGACCCGGAAAATATGGATTTCTGAATCGGATGAAATTAAAAGATAGCAGCCGAGACAGTGCTGTCAAAAGTGATTCTGCAGGCTTATATCACTCCTTTTTTCAGGGGTTTTTATTTTTGTGATTTTCTACTTAACCTTAATTATTAAGGCTAGATCTTATTTAATG
>JBPEXS010000577.1:0-2595 GCA_052031325.1 Thalassolituus sp.
TCATCATCGGTCGTCACTGCACCGGCATCTTCCAGAATGGGGTAACCACTCTCTGCAGATTGACCAAAGCGGGTCAGACCAAAGGCAGCGTCAATACCCTGATTTTCCAGATCCGCAACGAACGCAGCGATATTATTTTCAACATCTTCCTGCTCATCGCCCAGACTGCCACTGTTGTCCATAATGATGACGATATCCGCCAGACGTGTACCATCACCCTCGTTCGGTGCAATAACATCGACATCTGTCTGAATGATGCCATCTTCCAGCACTGTGAAGTTCTCCGCCGGGATAGGCTCAGGGCAGATACCGTCAACCGCATCTACATCAACGTCGGTATAGATAAAGGGGAAGTTCTGAGAATTGATCAGGGAGATGTCAGTGACGATGGCGGGAACTTCTTCCACCTGAACCACCACATCATCCAGATACCAGCCAGGATAAGTCACACTGCCGTCCGTCTGGAAAACGAACTGGATCATCACATCCTGACCCGCATATTCACTGATGTTATATGCATTTTCGATCCAGCCATTTGACTCACCGGAGCGGCCAGATACGGTTTCCCAGGTCACACCAAAGTCGGTAGATAGCTGTACATAGCCATCATCACAGCAAGATTCAATGCTGTAGTACTCGGCAAAATTCAGAGTAATAAGCTCAGCAGGTGCCAGTGCCGGCAGTGTCAACATCGGCATAGTCAGAATATCGTAGGCATTATCCAGATAATTGCCGCTGAGATTCGTTGCAGCTGCATTCAGGCTGTTATAGCCAGACAGTGGGCCAGATGTTGGCTCACCAAACTCCCAGGTGCCACTGGTGGTCCAGCCATCGGTGGAACCTTCGAAATCCTGTGAAATCAGGATTGAGGTAACAACGTTTTCAGAAGCTGCCACAGCCTGGCCGGCCATAAGAGCGGCCTTCTGCGTAGCCATGTTATTGCGCTGCATCAACTCAGCGACCGGGCTCAGCTTCTGTTCAGCCCCTTTAATCAGACGTTCATCCAGGTCGGCGGCAGACGCTGCCGTGCCCATCACCATACCGGCGGTCAGCGCCAGTACTCCGGCTGGCTTGAGCCAATGGTTTTTTTCAGACATAACCCATTCCCCCTTAAGGAAAGTACTTTCATTAACAGAAAAATATTCATGAGGGGATACATCAGAAATGCGCAAGGCACAGCACTTCTGACGAAGTCCCTTTCGTCAGTCAGTAGTAAAGCCAGAAGTGAATCCGGCGGGGGGATTATAAAGATTCTGAGATAAATTAATGCTTTTAAGGCTACCGAAAACCTAACGATGAGAAAAAAAGCCCATACTCTAATACGAAAGAACTAACTTATTTCTTTCTAATTAAAAAAGACTTCACCCCTGAAAAAACAGATCCGCCCGGACTTAATGAACCGCAACCAGACTGTCTATTTATTAAACAGCTTCTTTCAGAGTAACTCTGGAATTTTTGGCTGAAAACTTCACCAATCAGATTTTATGAAGACCTACTGACCCGAGGCTGAACCCATCAGATTATCTTCGTCTGTTTTACCCTGAATGTTCTGAAGAGACTGTTGCTGGTATTCCTGCTCAGTTTCATTCGGTTTTATTTCCTGAGCCTTTTCCTGAACATCCTCCTGAACGTCTTCTGCGGTTTTCTCAATGCCAAGGTGGTAAGCCGCGAAACCTGTCTGAACCACCTGATTAACCGCCATACCAATCACCCGCCCGGTAAATGGTGCACGGATATCACTACCGGTGTTCGAAACCGGGTCAACCACCCGCCCAAGAAGTACACCCTCTTTCACACGGTCACCCAGCTTTACCTGCGACATCAGAATACCGCCCTGATCTGCCCGTACCCATTGCGAGTCATAAAACACGGGCTGCGGTGAACCCCAGAATCGCAGGGTTGGCTGTATCGACAGGTTCTGCAGCAGGGTTTCCAGGGCTTTGACGCCACCATCCACTGCACTTTCCTCTAACCCGTTCGGACCACCGGCTTCCAGCGTCACAGTAGGTATGCCCGCATCCACGGCGGCACGGCGCAGAGTCCCTTTACTACCCTGCCCGTGCAACACCGTGATACCGCCAAAGTGCTTACTGAATTCAAACACCGCATCATTGGTGAGATCTCCGCGGATCTGCGGCAGATTCGTGCGCTTTAACGAGCCGGTATGCAGATCCACCAGATAATCACAGTGATCGTGAATCACCTGATAAAACAGTGAATGGGCGATGCGGTCAGCCGAGCTGCCTTTGCCGCTGCCGGGAAAGTGGCGATTGAGATCCCGACGGTCCGAGAGATAACGGCTACCTCGACGGAAACCATCCAGATTAACGATAGGAATACCGACCACGGTGCCACTCATTTTGCCGGGCTTCAGCTGGTACATCAGGCGACGCACCATCTCAATGCCGTTAAGCTCATCACCGTGAATCGCCGCAGTCAGGCACACAGCCGGGCCGGGTTCGGTCCCGCGAGCCACTAATACCGGCACGGGTGTATCAATACTGGGAAAGGACTGCCCAGGGCTCCACGACAGAGTCATCAGCTCACCCGGGCTGACACTGTGCCCCAACAGTTCAAGGGGCTGAACAGTCTCAA
>JBPEXS010000578.1:0-1116 GCA_052031325.1 Thalassolituus sp.
AATGATTCAGCAACAGGTGGCGACATTACATTTGCGGATGTCACGGATGAAGCCGAAGTACGCGATGGTGCCTGGGCCTGGGGTGTCTGCTTTAAAGACTTTGATAACGATGGCTGGCTGGATCTGTTCCAGGTCAACGGTTATGGCTACAAAGACGGCACCTTCGACTCTCCGTTGTTTGAACTGCTGACCGACATGGGTATGGCGACGATGCGCGGTATCCGGGACCGTATGTACTCAAGTGCTGAAGACATGCTCGACGACATGTACAGCCAGTACGGTGATTTCGACGACATCAATGAACGGTTAGACGGAGAGTACGGCTCGCAGGAAGAGTTCGAAGCTGCGGTGAATAATCTTTATGAAGGGGCTGAGCTGATCGCCCAGTCGGATGACCTGCTTTCTGAGTTCCACAATACCCCGGCACGACTGTTTATGAATAATCAGGATGGCACCTTCCGTGAGCAGGCCACATTGCGTGGTATTGCAGACCGTAACGAAGGCCGGGGGCTGGTCTGTAATGACTTTGACCGTGATGGTGACATTGATATTGTGATTCTGAATCACACCGGTGCGCCAACGTATTACGAAAACCACTTCCGTCAGTCAGGCAAAGACGATGACCATTTCATCAATCTTCGCCTGCATGGACTGGAAGGTAACCGTTATGCCTATGGTGCCAAAGTCACTGTCATCAGTGACGGTCTGAATCAGTACCGTGAAATGCGCTTTGAAAACAACTACAACTCCAATAACGCCCCAGAGCTGCACTTTGGGCTGGGGTCAGACACTCTGATTACCAGTCTTCGTATTGAGTGGCCCGATGGCCAGGTCAGTACTCTGAATAATGTCAGTGCCGACCAGTTTCTGGTCATAGATCACCCGTCAAACTGACGAGTGAGGGCCCGCCCTGTCATACCGGTGACATCTTCATGTAATAGAACTGTCACTAATCCGTAGTAATTTCGCCCCAGACCAAATTGGGGTGTCTGTTAACCCCATGAATTTTTCCTGGGGGAACCATGCACTTTTCCAAACGCCTGTTCTTAACGCTGGCCTTCTGTCTGACGTTTGTATCGTCAGCCTTTGCTGCGACCACTGTGGTCTATATCAGCG
>JBPEXS010000579.1:0-2928 GCA_052031325.1 Thalassolituus sp.
TTGAAGCCTTCCGGGCCATGGAAGCCGCTGGCGCCCAGGTTGACCCTTCTGCGCTTTCCGGTGGTATCTGGCAGGCCTTACTGACCACGGCTGTCGGCCTCGGCGTGGCCATTCCGGTCAGTCTGATTCATTCCTTCTTTGAACGCCGTAATGAAAACCTGAGTGTCAGTCTGCTCAGTGATGCCGAGGAACTGCTGAACCGTTCAGTGCTGAAAGATGCTGGTTCAGAAAACCAGCGCCTGAAGGCTGTTGGCCAGTAACCCATGAACCCAGACGTTCTTACCCAGCGACGCAGCCGCAGAATCAGTCTGACCGCGTTGATCGATGTGGTCTTTATTCTGCTGATGTTTTTTATGCTGACTACAGGATTCAGCCACTGGCAGGCGCTGAAGTTACCTGCAGCTACGGCATCAGCCGTAACAGACTCAGTGCCTCCTGTGCTGCTGTTAATTGATGAACAGGGAGACCTGCGAGTACTGGATCAGCAGCTCAGCGGGGCACTCAGTATCAGAGACGTGCTGCGATCGCTCGCCAACGATAAAACCCTGGTATTAAGTGCCCATAAGGACACCCAGGTCAGTGAGATTGTGCGGGTGATGTCTGCACTGAACACCGAACAGCGTGCGTTCACACTGGGCCAGCCATACAACACGGAGTTAACGAACCGTGATGAATGACTCCCCTCGTCGGGCCACAAATAACGATGACAACCTGATTCCTCTGATCAACATCGTTTTTCTGTTGCTGATTTTTTTTATGGTCGCCGGACAGATCCAGCCACAGCCGGATGCGACTATTCAGGTACCCGTCAGCAATCAGGATGAGCCAGCCTACCCGCTCAACGTGTTTGTCAGTCTCGATGCCGATGGTGGTCTGACATTCTCTGGCCAGGCAATCACTCACGAGGCCCTGGTGGAGCACCTGCGCCAGAACGATGACCTGCAGGAAATTGCCATCGTTGCGGATGAGCGGGCAACCGCAGCACAGCTGGAGTCCCTGTTAGCGGATTTCCGCCAGCGTGATGGGGTTTCCGTACGCATCGTGATGGAGCAACAACCATGAACGGGCAAATGAAATGAACTGGCCTCTGATCAGTGGTGCCGCCCTGGCCATTCTTATGCATTCCGGTCTGTTGCTCTGGTTAATGGGGTCTCTGCCAGAAGACGCCGGTGCAGCGCTGGATACGGGTAAATATGGACTGGATTCCGGCGTCGGCATGATCGGCTCATACAGCGAAACCAGTAACCGCATTGATGCTGTTCTGGCTCCACCTGAGCCTGAAGTGATACCAGAACCCGAGCCTGAGCCGGTGCATGAAGTCCCCGACTTAAAACAGCCAGAGCCGTTACCAGAAGCGGTAAAAGATAGCTACCAGGTCCCCGAACAAAAAAAGGAACCGGAACCCGAGGAGATAGCGAAATTGGAGCCTGAGCCGGAACCCATTAAGGAGCCAAGCACACCGCAATCAGAGATTACCCATACCGAGAAAACCGACCCGGACAGCAACGAAGAACAATCACAAGAAGCCAGCGTATCTGCGCGCCACGCCATTGGCCGCGACGAACAGCTGGCCAATGGTGGCCGTCGTGGTAACGCGGCGAATTACATCCAGACACTGAATCAGTGGCTGGCCCGTCACCGAACCTACCCCGCCGCTGCCAAGCGCAGCAAGCAGGAAGGCACCGTGAGACTCGCGTTCACCATGAACCGCAAGGGAGACATTCTGAAAAGCCACATTGCTGGCAGCTCAGGATATGCGCAGCTGGATGAAGCAGCACTGAAGATGCTGCAGGAAGCCGCGCCATTACCAGAGGTACCCGATGACTTTTATCCGTCACGGGACACATTGCCCCTGGTTATGCCAATTGAATACAGCCTGATAACCAACTCGACCTTTGGGGAATAACATGACTCGTAAAACATCCACACCACTGACACTCCGTACCATGCGACCAGGCAATTCACGCCTAAGCGCTGGGGTAACCGCCCTCAGCCTGGGCCTTCCAGCACTCATGGCCACTAGCCTGGCACACGCAGAAGAAGACGCCATCGTTCTCGATACCATGCAGGTAGAAGAGCGTACTGTTGATACCAACCCGTACGCCGAACCGGGTGCACCCTATAAAGCCAAAGTGTCCGGCGACAGCCGACACGTCAAAGAGCTGGCCGAAACGCCACAGACCATCACCGTACTGACCCAGACTCAGATTCAGGAATCCGGCCGCAGTGACCTGAAAGAGATTCTGGACTCGCAGCCAGGTATCTCTCTGGGCACGGGTGAAAACGGTAACGCCTTCGGTGACCGTTATGTGATCCGTGGCCACGAAGCCCGCTCTGACGTATTTGTCGACGGTCTGCGTGACCCTGGCATGACCACCCGTGAAAGTTTCGCGGTTGAGCAGGTTGAAATCACCAAAGGTCCAAGCTCTTCATTTGCCGGTCGTGGCTCCACCGGGGGGGCGATCAACGCCATCACCAAACAGGCCAGCACCGAATACGATTTCAACAAAGTAGAAGGTGGCCTGGGTACCGACGACTACCGTCGTGTGACACTGGACACCAATGTCGGCCTGACCGATGACGTGGCCGTGCGGGCAAACCTGCTTCACCATTTTGAGCAGGTTCCGGACCGCGAAGAAAACACCCGCGAGCGCAACGGTATTGCACTTTCCGGCACTTGGGCAGCAAGCGACAAACTGGACCTGACCGCCGATTACTACCACCTCAGCGCCTTTGATCAGGTCGATCTGGGGAGCTACATCAACCGTGACACCAATAAAGTCAACGAAGACATCCCGTCGTACGTGCAGCAGCAGGATTTTGTGAAGTCCCGCGTCGACAGCGCCACCCTGACGGCAAAATATGAGATCTCGGATAATGTCCGCGTTGAAAACTCCCTGCGTTACGGCACCACCAACAACGGCTATG
>JBPEXS010000058.1:0-6644 GCA_052031325.1 Thalassolituus sp.
TCTGTGTTTTCTTCCCCGACGATGGGCTGCCCTTACGCGCCAGCCAATCCGAATAGCCACCGACCTGCTGGTCAATCACACCATTCCCTTCAAACACCCACAACTGCGTTACCACGTTATCGATAAAGGCCCGGTCGTGGCTGACCAGCAGCAGAGTGCCGTCGAAGTCCATCAGGCGTTCTTCCAGCAGCTCCAGGGTTTCGATGTCCAGGTCGTTGGTCGGTTCGTCCATCACCAGCAGGTTGCAGGGTTTCAGGAACAGCTTGGCCAGCATGACACGGTTACGTTCACCACCGGACAGTGCTTTGACCGGTGTACGCGCACGCTCAGGGCCGAACAGGAAGTCACCCAGATAGCCGATCACATGACGGCTGTTGCCGTTCACTATCACGTGGTCTTTGCCATCGGCGACGTTGTCGGCAATGGATTTGTCTTCGTTCAGTACCATGCGCGACTGGTCGAAATAGGCGACTTCGAGCTTAGTACCGGTACGCATGGTGCCGGACTGCGGCTTGAGCTGGTCGAGCAGGATTTTCAGTAGCGTCGATTTACCCACACCGTTAGGACCGACCAGACCAATACGGTCGCCACGCATCACCAGCGCGGAGAAGTCACTGACCTGAGGTTTATCCTGCCAGGCGTAATTAATGTTGTTCAACTCGAACACCTGCTTACCGGAGGCATCAGCGCTGTTCATGCTGATGTTGGCCGTACCCACGGTATCGCGACGGGCCTTGTGCGCCTTACGCATTTCTTTCAGGCGTTCGACCCGGCCTTCGTTGCGGGTGCGGCGCGCCTTGATGCCCTGACGGATCCACTTTTCTTCTTCGGCCAGCCGCTTATCAAACAGGGCGTTCTGGGTCGCTTCATCTTCTAAACGCTTCTCACGGAATTCAAGGAAGCCGCGGTAATCACCACGCCACTCATGCAGGTGGCCACGGTCCAGGTCAATAATGCGGGTCGCCAGCGCTTGTACAAAAGCCCGGTCATGACTGATAAAGACGAGCGAGCCATTGAACTGCTTCAGCTGTTCTTCCAGCCACTCAATGGTGGCAACGTCCATATGGTTGGTCGGTTCGTCGAGGATCAGCAGATCAGGCTCCGACACCAGAGCGCGTGCCAACATAACGCGGCGCTGCCAGCCACCGGAAAGTCGGCCAAAGTCGCTGTCGGCGGGCAGGTCCAGGCGTTGAATAATGGCATCGACTTTCTGCTGCCAGCTCCAGCCATCGGCGGCTTCGATGCGGGTCTGAAGTTTCTCCAGCACGTTCAGGTCAGCGTCGGCACCTTTGGCGGTTTCGGCGTGATAGGCAGCAATGACTTCGCCGGTTTCACCCAGACCTTCGGCGACGACGTCGTAGACTTTTTTGTCGACGGATTTGGGCAGCTCCTGCTGCAGCGCCGAGACCCGCAGCATATCGCTGTACTGCACGCGACCATCGTCTGGCGTGACTTCGCGGTTGAGGATTTTCAACAGGGTCGATTTGCCTTCGCCGTTACGCCCCACGACACAGACACGTTCGTTGCTCTGAATATCCAGATCCACTTTATCGAGCAGAACATGATCACCGAAGGCGAGTTCTACCTGCTGCAGACGTACTAAAACCATTCTGATACCGCGATTATGACGAAAGGCGCTAGTTTACTCGGAATGCGAGCGGGTGCGAGTGGATAATCCGTGTTTACGCACCAGACCGCGCATCTGATCGTACGAGAGCTGCAGATACGCGGCGGTCTGCTTCTGGCTGCCACCGTGGCGCTGCAGGGCGGTGCGCACGGCTTCTTTTTCCACCTGTGTCAGCCATTCATCCAGTGCAAAACCGGGCTCGGGTGTCGGCACGGCAGGCAATCGGGCTGGCTCATCAGGGGTATCGGTTGCCGCATCCGCTGTAGATTGAGTTGCTGAGAGTGGCTCCAGCGGCCACGGAGAGGCAAAGGGGTTAAGGATAATCTCTTCCAGCGGTTCATCATCGACATTGACCGCCAGGTGGCGGTAGGTGCTGCGCTCGATAACATTTTTAAGTTCGCGCACGTTGCCCGGCCAGGCATAGTCTTCCAGTGTCTGCAGTGCCTGGGTTGAAAGACCCGGCCAATGCTCGCCCAGCTCCCGTGCCATGGCAGCCCCGAAGAAGTCGCTCAGCGGCAGAATGTCTTCACGTCGTGCCCGCATGGGCGGCATGGGAATCACATCAAAGGCCAGGCGGTCGAGCAGGTCTGCACGAAAACTGCCCTCTTCGGCCGCCGCCATCAGATCCAGGTTGGTCGCACCGATCACCCGGACATTACAGCTCAGTGTTTCACTGCCACCGACGCGCTCAAACTCACCGTATTCGATGACCCGCAGCAGCTTCTCCTGCACCGTTGCTGACGCCGTACCGATTTCATCCAGAAACAGGGTGCCGCCATCGGCCCGCTCAAAACGCCCGGGGCGGCGCTGTTTGGCCCCGGTAAAGGCACCGGCCTCATGACCGAAGAGTTCGCTGTCGAGCAGGTCTTCGCTCAGCGCGGCACAGTTCACTTTGACAAAGGGGCCATCCCAGCGACCGGATAAATAGTGAATCCGCTCGGCAATCAGCTCCTTACCCGTCCCCCGCTCACCGATTACCAGCAGCGGACGGTCAATCTGTGCTGCCAGAGAAACCCGCGCCAGAGTATCCAGAAAGGCCGGTGATTCACCGATCAATGAAGGAAGTGGAGTACGCACTTAAACCTCAGGTAAATTTAACCTTTACATTAAGGTTTATATTACTCATTTAAAGGCAAATAAAACACAACGATTATTAATGAAAAACGAAACCCCAAGAAAAGTCATACATTTCAATGATTTAAAAGAAACCTAAAAACTGGCACGCCCCTCGCAATACTTCTGACAGATCACAACGAATCACAGAGCCGGATGGCTCAATACGAAGGAGAAGGAACATGGGTGTATTTTCCCGTCTGTCAGACATCATCAATTCCAACATCAATTCCATGCTGGATTCCGCTGAAAACCCGGAAAAGATTGCACGACTGATCATCCAGGAAATGGAAGACACTCTGGTTGAAGTCCGCAGCTCTGCGGCCCGTCACATCGCCGAGAAGAAAGAAATTCAGCGCAAGCTGGAAGAATTCACCGCCCGCGCTGACGACTGGCAGAACAAAGCGGAGTTTGCCATCACCAAAGGTCGTGATGACCTGGCCAAAAGTGCGCTGGTTGCCCGCAACAAGGCACACGAAATGGTCGAGATGCTGGAAAAAGAAATCCAGATCGTTGACGACAGCCTGATCAAAGCACAGACCGACCTCGAACAACTGCAGGTCAAACTGAAAGAAGCCAAAGCGCGTCAGCGTCAGCTGGAGATCCGCCGTCAGTCTGCGACCGACAGCATCCGCGTTAAGAAGCACCTGTACGACGGTCGTGTCGACGACGCCATCGCCCGTTACGAAAGCTTTGAACGCAAAGTAGATGAACTGGAAGCGGAAGCCGAATCCCTGAGCCTGGGTCAGCCGAAAACCCTGAGTGAACAGTTTGCCGAACTGGAAACCGCTGACAGCCTCGACCTGGAACTGGCCGAGCTGAAAAAGAAGGTATCCGGTGAACACTCTCCTGAAAACCCGGCATAAGGAAAACGCGTCATGGAATACCTGATAGGCATTCTCGCGGTAGGTGTGGTTGCACCCATTGCCATCGTCATGCACTACCTGACCAAGTGGCGTGAGATGAAAACCCTGAGCGGTGACGACGAACGTTTACTGGAAGACCTGTGGCAGACCGCCCAGAAGCTGGAGCGCCGCATCGACACTCTGGAAACCATTTTAGACAAGGAGGCGCCTGACTGGCGGGACCGACATGGCTGATCAACACCATCATCACCACCATTATCATTCCGACCACAGCGGTTACTCGCGTGAGGCCGGTAAGTACAACAACGGGTCGCCCAACCCGCACCGTCTTTACCTGAGCCGCCAGAAAGTGATTGCCGGTGTCTGCGGCGGGATCGCCAACTACTTCGGCTGGGAGCGTTCAACCGTCCGCCTGGTGGTCTTTCTGGCCGCCTTCTTCGGACTGGCGGGCCCCATCCTGATGCTGTACATCGTTGCCTGGCTGTTCCTGGAACGGGAACCCCTGATCAAACCCATGATGTCTGCTGAAGATGAGCGCTTCTGGCGCAGTGTGGCGACCAAACCTAAGGTCACCTTTTCGACCCTGAAGCATAAGTTCCGCGCCCTGGATTCGCGTCTGGAAAGCATGGAACGTACGGTGATTTCAGAAGAGTTTGAACTGGAACGTCAGTTCGCCGACCTTGAAAAGCATGGCCGCTGATCGTGAACCTGCTGCTGATGGCGTTCGTCATTTACGCAACAAGTCTGCTCATGGTGTGGAATAACCTCTGAATGTTCAGACTGCTGGCTTGATCACACAGATACCCTGTGGCCAGATACTGCCCGAAGCGCCCGCAGGTGCCGGGAACCTAAGAATGCCGGGCAACTGCCCGGCTTCTCTGTATTTACCCTATACTTTGCATTGTTATTTGATACCCACCGGGCCTGAGCCCAATCAGTACAAGGAATCCTCCGGATGTCTCTGAACAAATCCTACCTGCTTGCGGCAGGCATCGCTGTTGCTCTCGTTGCCTGGATGATGGCAGGTGAAGACACTGCGCCAGAACAGGTCGAGCGCAGCCTGGAAAAAGAGACCGGATTATTCCGGGTGCAGTACGAACCGCAACAGGGCACCCCAATGCACCGTAATGTCCGCGCCACCGGGCACGTTTCTGCCAATCGCAAAGTGGATGTTCTGGCTGAGGTCAGCGCCCGGGTCACTGCCACCAATACCCGCCGGGGCCTGCCGGTTAAGGAAGGACAGTTACTGCTGACCCTGGATGAACGTGACTTGCCGGCGCGTAAAAAGCAGGCCGAAGCCGCGCTGAAACAACTGCAGATTCAGGTCAAAGGCAGCCGCGACCTGCTGCGTAAAGGCCTGACCACAGAAACCGAAGTCATTAATGCCGAGGCCAACCTGGCCTCCGCCGAAGCCAGCCTGACCGACATTCAGCGCCAGCTGGATGCCACCCGTGTACGCGCCCCGTTCTCGGGCTACTTCGATCAGCGTTACGTAGAGCTGGGCGAATATGTACCGGCCGGTCAGCCGCTGGTACGTATTCTGGATACCCAGCCCATGCTGGTTAAAGCCCAGATCGCCGAAAAAGACATCGCCGACGTCGCCATTGGCGATGCCGCGTTTGCGACCCTGCTCGATGGCACCCGCATCGAGGGTGAAATCCGCTACATTGCTGCCGGAGCCGATGCGGATACCCGCAGTTACGATATTGAAATGGCCGTAACCGGCGCTTTGCCTGAAAAAGGCCTGTTCGATGGCCAGACTGCTACCCTGTATGTGCCGCAAGACGATGTCATGGCCTATTTTCTCTCTCCTGCGCTGCTGATCATGACCGAAAAAGACCAGCTCGGCCTGAAAGTGCTGGGCGATGACAACCGGGTTGAGGTCGTATCGGTGACTATGCTCAGCGCAGAAGACGACGGCGTCTGGGTCTTTGGCCCGGGCGAGGCAATAAAACTCATCACCATAGGCCAGGGTTTTGTCAGCGCCGGTGAAGAAGTCGAAGCGGTCGCCAAAAGCAGCGGAGAGCAGTAATGAACGGCTTTATTGATGCGGTTCTGAGCCGCCGTCGCACAGTCGTGATGCTGTTTGTGCTCATCATGCTGATGGGTACCTCTGCGGTGTTGAGCATCCCAAAAGAAAGTAATCCGGACATCACTGTTCCCTTTGTGTACGTATCTGTGGTGCATACCGGGATTTCACCGGAAGACGCCGACAAACTCATTTATAAGCCTCTGGAAAAACAACTCAGAGGCATTGATGGCCTGAAGGAAATGGTCTCGACCGCTACCTATGGCCACCTCTCGATTCAGCTGGAGTTTTACACCGATACCGATATTGATCAGGCGCTGAACGATGTGCGCGTGAAAGTCGATAACGCCAAAGGCGAACTGCCCGCCGACACGGAAGAGCCCGTGGTGATGGAGATCAACGTCGCCCTGTTCCCAGTGATGGTGGTGACCTTGTCCGGCCTGGTCGACGAGAACGTTCTCTATATCGCCGCCGACCGCCTGAAAGACCGGATTGAAGCCCTGCCCGGCGTACTCGAAGTCAATATCCGCGGTAAGCGCGAGCAAATTGGTGAGATCATTATTGATCCGGCGCGGATGGATAATTACGACCTGACGCTGGGTAACGTCGCTACTCTGTTCAGTAACAACAGCCTGCTGGTTGCCAGTGAGGATCTGGACAACGACGCCGGGCGCTTTGGTATTAAGGTGCCGGGACAGATCAACGACATCCGCAGCCTGATGAAAATGCCGGTGAAGAAATCCGGTGATAACGTCGTGCTGTTTGAAGACATCGCCATAGGGCGTCTGGGTTTTAAAGACCAGACCACCGGCGCGAAGGTAAATGGCGAACGTGCGGTTGCGCTGGAGATCACCAAACGCATCGGCTCTAACATCATTGAGACCCTCGACAGCGTGCGCGAGATCGCGGAGCAGGCCGAAAGCCAGCTGCCTCAGGGCATTGATATCAAGATCCTGCAGGATGAATCCAAGCAGATCAAAACCATGCTCAATGACCTGTTCAACAGTGT
>JBPEXS010000580.1:0-5681 GCA_052031325.1 Thalassolituus sp.
ACCTGGCGGGTTGAATTTGACGAACCTCAGCGGGCCGTCACCCCAGGCCAGTCGGTTGTTTTTTACCTTGGCGAAGACTGCCTCGGCGGCGGCGTTATTGAAGCCACCGGCACTCACTCTGCGGAGCAAGCATGACCACCACCGAACAACAGACCATTGCACTGGCCGCCCTTTTTCAGGCCTCTGCTCTGGTCTCAAACCTGGCCAATAAAGGCGATATTGATGGCCGGGACTCCAAGCCCCTGATCGACAGCCTGTTCGTCCAGAACCCGGATGAATTCGGCGATATCTATGGCAACCCGGCTCAGAACCTGCAACTTGGCCTCAGCATCCTGCAGCGTATCAGCAGCTCGCAGAGCAATGAACCCGAAGCGACCCGTTACGCCCTGGGCATACTGCATCTGGAGCGTAAGCTCTCTGCCAACCCGTCCATGCTGGATGCCATTGGCGAAGGTATATTCAACGCCCGCCGCCAGGCCGATCACTTCTCCAGCACGCATGCGAACACCATTGCCGCACTGGCGGACCTGTACAAACAGACCCTGAGCAATCTCAGTTTCCGCATCCGTGTCACCGGCAATCCGACTTACCTGGAAAACGCGCACACTGCGAATCAGGTGCGCACCCTGCTGCTGGCCGGTATCCGGGCGGCCATTCTGTGGCGACAGTCCGGTGGTCGTCGCTGGCATCTGCTGCTTTACCGCGGTCGCTATGCCGAGTGCTCACGCAACCTGCTGAAAGCCAACCTGCCCTGAGCCCTATGAGTCGTACATCGATCAACCGGACCTTCTGTACAGCGCCGATGATGGACTGGAGTGACCGCCATTGCCGCATGTTCTGGCGACAGCTGACCAAACACTCACTGCTGTACACCGAAATGGTCACGACCGGCGCCCTGATACACGGCAACCGTGAACGCTTCCTGCAGTACAATGATGAAGAGCACCCTATTGCCTTGCAACTGGGAGGCAGCAACCCGGCAGAACTCGGTCAATGCGCAGCCTACGCCGGCGAATGGGGCTACGACGAAGTTAACCTGAATGTCGGCTGCCCCAGCGACCGGGTTCAGAACAATATGATCGGCGCCTGCCTCATGGCTCACCCGGAACTGGTCCGTGACTGTCTGAGTGCCATGCGTGCAGCCACAGACATCGAAGTCACGGTGAAGCACCGCATCGGTATTGATGACCAGGACAGCTATGAGCAGATGCGCGATTTTGTTGGTATCGTGGCTGACAGTGGCGTCACCACCTTCATTGTTCATGCGCGCAAAGCCATCCTTCAGGGACTGTCCCCGAAAGAAAACCGTGAAATACCGCCGCTGCGCTATGAAGATGTCTTCCGCCTGAAGCGTGACTTCCCAGAGCTGGAAATCATCATCAACGGAGGTATTACCGAGCATGAGCAGATTGCTACCCTGCTGCAGGACGTAGACGGGGTTATGCTGGGCCGCGAGGCCTACCACAACCCATCCGTTCTGATGGAAGCAGACAGTCGTTATTTCGGATCAGAGGAAGCGGTCAGAGATAAGGCTGAAGCGGTGCGTCGACTGTACCCCTACATTGAGGAGCACCTGCGGCAGGGAGGCCCTCTGAATCATATCAGCCGCCACATTCTCGGGCTTTTTAACGGACAACCGGGAGCTCGCCAATTCCGCCGTTACCTGAGTGAAAATGCATTCAGGAAGGATGCGGGCTGCCACACCATTGAGGAAGCCCTGATAAAAGTCGGTTACTGAATAAATTCCTGTTCTTCTTTTTCTACGAAGAACTCTTTGGCATCTTCCAGACTGCCCACATTCACAATCCGCGAGTAACCAATGGCTTCCAGCGAACGCTTGGCAATACTCGCGCGGTTACCTGAGCGGCAGTAGAGATAAAGCGTGGTGTCTTTTTCAGGTGCAATTTCCGGTAGTTTCTCAGCCACCTCGCCAAACGGAATATTGATAGCTGCTTCGAGGTGGTCGATGTTGTATTCCTGCGGCGAACGTACATCAATCCAGACCGGTTCCGCTGCCATCAACGGCAGAGAAAGAAACCCCAACAGAGCAAGATAAATCACCTTCATAAAATCACCTAAATTATTGTTTTATTTGAGATTAGATACAGCACATAGATCTCAAGTTGACCTCTGAGCAGAGATAAGACACCCTAGCAACAAAGACTCTCAAAGGACCTAACCATGAATAAGCTGGACGCCCTCCGGGATATGACTGTTGTTGTCGCCGATACCGGAGATATCGACGCAATCCGCCGTTTGAAACCCGTGGATGCCACGACAAACCCATCTCTTATTCTTAAAGCCGCCGCCCTTGAAGCATATCAGCCTCTGCTCAAAAAAGCTGTTGCCTGGGCCAAATCTGTTGAAAACGTCGAGTCTGACCTGATTAACGCCTGCGATCATCTGTCCGTCAGCATCGGCTGTGAGATTCTTGAGCTGATTCCGGGGCTGATCTCCACTGAGGTCGATGCCCGCCTGTCCTTCGATACTCAGGCCATGATTGCCAAAGCGCACAAACTGATCGCCATGTACGAAGCCGAGGGTATCCCGCGCGATCGCATTCTGATCAAGATTGCCTCCACCTGGGAAGGCATCAAAGCAGCACAGCAGCTGGAACAGGAAGGCATTCACTGCAACCTGACCCTGCTGTTCAACTTCCACCAGGCCGTCGCCTGCGCAGAAGCTGGTGTCACGCTGATCTCTCCATTTGTCGGTCGTATTCTCGACTGGCACAAGGCCAACACACCGGACGCTGATTTCAGCGGCTTCAATGACCCTGGCGTATCCTCAGTCACTCAGATCTACAAGCACTACAAAACTCACGGCTACAACACCATTGTCATGGGTGCCAGCTTCCGTAATACGTCTGAGATTGAATGCCTGGCTGGCTGTGATCGCCTGACCATCAGCCCGGACCTGCTGACGCAACTGGAACAGGACAGCAACTCTTTGACACGTCAGCTGTCAGAGACGGATACAAGCTCAGAAACCGGGAAATTCTCCGTTTCTGAGCGCGAGTTCCGCTGGGCGATGAACGAAGATGCTATGGCCACTGAAAAACTGGCTGATGGTATCCGCCGCTTTGCCGCAGACCAGCGGATTCTTGAATCCCGACTGCAGGAAATGCTGTGATCCGCGAATTGCTGAGAAAACTGACCGAACCTGAACCCGACGTCAGCGAGCCTGACGTCTCTCTGGCTGCCACTGTGCTTCTGGTTGAAATCATGAAAGCCGACCATGAGACTGACGCAGTCGAACGGGATGAGCTGCTGCGGGCTATCACAGTGCTCACTGGTAAACAGGGATCAGATGCCAGCGCCCTGCTGCAGGAAGCGGAAGACGCCTCAGCCGAAGCACCGGATCTGTACCATTTCACCAAGGTGGTTCATAGCACCTTCAGCCCTGAGCAAAAGTTCACGCTGCTGAAAGCCCTCTGGCGCGTTGCCTATGCCGATGATGAGCTCGACAAATACGAAGAGTCGACCATTCGACGCATCGCTGAACTGCTGTATGTTCCGCACAGCGAATTCATCCGCGCTAAGCTGGAAGCCCGGGACGGCTAGCAAGGGGTTGAGAAAGCCTGACTGACTGCTCGCGTCCCACTCTACATGGTGCAGACATAAAAAAACCGGCAGATGCCGGTTTTTTTATCGCAGCTTTTATTCAGAGACAGTCATCACAGACGGTTCAGACCATTTAACGCGGCAACCCGATAAGCTTCAGCCATGGTCGGGTAGTTAAACGTCGTATTCACAAAATACTTCAGGGTATTGCCTTCACCCTTCTGCTGCATGATGGCCTGTCCGATATGTACAATTTCCGCCGCCTGGTCACCAAAGCAGTGAATACCCAGCAGAGCCAGTGTCTCGCGGTGGAACAGAATCTTCAGCATGCCCACACCTTCGCCAGTGATCTGACCGCGAGCGGTATTCTTGAAAAAGGCCTGCCCTACTTCGTAGGGGACTTTCTCTTCAGTCAGTTGACGTTCGGTTTTGCCGACGGATGAAATTTCCGGAATGGTGTAAATACCGGTCGGCACTTCATCCACATGATGGAATTCATCCGGTGCTGCGATAATTGCCGCAGCGGCACGTCCCTGGTCGTAGGCCGCAGAAGCCAAGGCAGGCCAGCCAATCACATCGCCAATGGCATAGATGTGAGGAATTTCAGTTCGATATTCGTGATCAACCTTAAGCTGGCCACGCGAATTCGGCGGCAGGCCAATTTCTTCCAGCCCCATGTCGGCCGTGTTACCGCTACGCCCGGCAGCCCAGAGGAAGGCATCTGCCTTCACTTTCTTGCCCGACATCATGGTCATGGTGACATAACGTTCGCTGGCCTCAACGGAGGAGAACTGCTCGTTATGACGGATCAGTACGCCCTTGTCGCGCAGGTGATAACCCAGCGCGTCAGAGATTTCGTCATCAAGGAAGTTCAGCAGACGGTCACCCGGATGAATCAGATCAACCTTTACACCCAGGCCCGAGAAAATCGATGCGTATTCACAACCAATCACACCGGCTCCGTAAATCACCATAGTGCGCGGTGTATGTTCCGCCTTCAGAATGGTGTCAGAGTCGTAGATGCGACTGTGCGTAAAGTCGATATTATCCGGACGCCACGGGCTCGAACCTGAGGCAATCACCACCTCTTCAGCACGCAGACGCGTGTGCATCATGGCGTCGTGGTACACCTCAATGGTGTGCTGATCGACAAATTTTGCCTTACCGTTGTACACACTGATGCGGTTACGACCGTAGAACTCGGTGCGCATCTTGACCTGCTTGGCCATGACCTGCTCAGCGGTTTTCAACACCTGTGGAAACGAGAACCAACGCGGCTCACCAATCTCACGGAACATCGGGTTCGTATTGAACTGGATAATCTGCTTCACCGCATGACGCAACGCCTTGGAAGGAATGGTGCCCATGTGCGTACAGTTACCGCCGAGCATCTTCTTCTCTTCGACCACCGCAACCCGCTTACCTTTTTTGGATGCATTCATTGCTGCACCCTCTCCAGCCGGGCCCGATCCGATGATCACGACGTCGTATTCATAATCCAGCATGCCTTCTGTGCTCCGTTTCTTCTGTTTTTTCTTCATAGCTCGGTGTTTATTCTAGGCAAGGAATGATGAAAAGTGGGTTAATCCTTGGCAGCATTGTAAAACGCAGTGTTGTTTTCCGCGTTTTTTGCCTCTTCCACTTCTTTTTCGCATTTTTCTTTATCGCCACCGCAGATATCGCAGGCGCCATCCAGCCCAACAGCACTCATGCCGCCGCAGGAACCTTTGATCGGCTTATTGGCAAAGATAACACCAACCGCCATGGCAGCCACGATAAACAACATGGCACCAAAAACCACTAAGAGTGTCGTCATTATTTGCTCTCCTCTGATTCATTCTGTACGTCATCCGGCTGACCAAACAGCTCAGCAAAGGCCGAAGACCAGGCCTCTTTAAATCCATCGCCATCGCGGATCAGCATAAACACCGGCAGATGATTGGCCTCTGCGATGTTCATACCCAGTTCAGGACCAGCCACATTGATGGCGGTCGCCCAGGCATCCGCAAGTGAGCAGGTTGGCATCACCACAGTCACAGACGCCAGGGTATGGCGGATCGGATACCCCGTCACCGGATCAATGGTATGCGAAAAACGTTGGCCGTCTTTCTCAAAATA
>JBPEXS010000581.1:0-4565 GCA_052031325.1 Thalassolituus sp.
GACCTTTGGTGATCACCAGCGGCCAGGTAATCAGCGGACCGGCATCGCCAGGCCAGCAGTGCTGAACCGGAATCTTCGACAGGTCGACGTCGTCGCCTTCCAGCACCACCTGCTGACAGGGTGCCTTTTTGACCTCTTTCGGCCCCATGGCAATGACCTTTTTAAAGATCGGCAGCTTAGACCAGGCGTCTTTCAGACCTTTCGGTGGCTCAGGCTCTTTCAGGAAGGCCAACAGCTTGCCGACTTCGCGTAGCGCTTCTGTGGAGTCTTCCCCCATACCCAGAGCGACACGCTCTGGTGTGCCAAACAGGTTGGCCAGTACCGGCATGTCATAACCCTTCGGGTTTTCAAACAACAGGGCCGGGCCTTTGGCGCGCAGCACGCGGTCGGCGATCTCGGTCATCTCCAGATGCGGATCAACCGCTTCTTTAATGCGTTTCAGTTCTCCGCGTTTTTCCAGCATGCGGATAAAGTCCCGCAGGTCGGCGTATTTCAAAGTGCTCTCCTGTTGTCTTACGGCTTTCTGGCGAGGTCTGTGAGGCTGAATCATACCAGCAGTTCCCTTCCCTGCCCTGCTGATTTGTGGCGGCAACTCTGCGTCCCGTATAATGCGCGCGATTTGATCAACACCATCCGGACCCGACCATGACTGCCCGCCTGACATTGATGATTGCTGCTTTTGCCGGTTTCACTGGCGTCGGGCTCGGCGCATTCGGTGCGCATGGTCTTAAGACCGTGCTCAGCCCGGATATGATGACCGTGTGGCAAACGGCGGTGCAGTACCATCTGGTACATGCCGTTGTGTTGCTGGCGCTGGCCTTTGGCCTGAATTCGACGTCTGAAAAATGGCTGGGACGCAGTGCCATCATGGTCACGCTGGGCCTGCTGCTGTTCAGTGGCAGCCTGTATGCCATGGCACTGACCGGCATCCGGCCACTGGGCATTATTACGCCCTTTGGCGGTATCAGCTGGCTGATTGGCTGGGCACTGTTGATTCCGGCCGCGCTCAGTATGAGCAAGACCGATCACTCATAATTTTTACGGTAAATACGGGACACCCTGTGACCGACGAAACAAACAACGCACCAGGCAGCGACAAGCCTGAAAAACCGACCTACCGCCGCGGCATCAAAAGCTTTGTGATCCGTGCAGGGCGTCTGACCAAAGGCCAGGAAGGTGCTCTGGAGCGTCAGTGGCCGGTCATGGGGCTGGAGCTGACCGATGGCCCGATCGTACCCTCCGAGGTGTTTGGCCGCGACGGTCACGTGGTGCTGGAAATCGGCTATGGCATGGGCCAGTCGCTGGTAGCCATGGCGCAAGCAGCTCCAGAAAAAGACTTTATCGGTGTCGAGGTGCATCTGCCGGGCGTTGGTTCTTTGTTGAATCTGGCAGAAGATGCCAACCTCACCAACCTGCGTACCTATAAAGATGATGCTATTGAAGTGCTGAAGCTGATTCCGGATAACAGCATTGATACTGTGCAGTTATTCTTCCCTGACCCTTGGCATAAGAAAAAGCACCACAAGCGTCGTATCGTACAGACAGAATTCGCTCAGACCCTGCGTCGCATTCTCAAGCCCGGTGGTATTTTCCATATGGCCACGGATTGGGAAAATTATGCCGAGCACATGATGGAAGTGATGGAGCAGCAGGAAGGCTATGAAAACGCCGCCGGTAACAATGAATACACCCCACGACCGGACCATCGCCCACTGACCAAGTTTGAAAAGCGCGGCGAACTGCGCGGCCATGGCGTGTGGGATCTGATGTTCCGTAAAGTGAACTGAACTCGTTTTAATACAAAAGACAGGACAGCAAGATGCAGAAGAAAGACAAAGAAAAGGTATTCGGTGGTGAATGGACCGAAGCCCAGCTGAAAGAATTTTTAGTCGCCGAAAGCTATGACGGCTCTGATGCTGATTACATCGCGGCCATCCGCGCCTACCGCCACATGGTGCCAGAAACTTTCGCCGATTTTATCAGCGTATTTAAAGCCGAAGGCCACAACCTGAATGCGAAGAATGCCGCCGGTGAAACCATCCTGGATACCATCAGTGGGCATGCACCGAGCGGTGCTTACGCAGAGGCAGTGAAAGCCGCGCTCTGAGTATCAGTCTTCTCTGGCCTGTCTATCACGGGTCGGAGAAAACAATTCTCTTTCAATCAATTGATCCATATCTCTGGACTCCAGTCTTTCTGTCATTCCTGACACCCGCCCGAACACGGCAACCAAATCAGACGAAATAACTACACTCAGAAACAGAGGCTGCAAACGTGCAAGCGCGCTTTGTCTCAGCCACCCCCTCACTCTGATGCTCATGGAAAGGTCTGTATGTCTGCGATGTCTGCGTTTACCACCCGCCTGCGGATGGTGCTTCTTCTGGTTGTTTTTGGTGTTTCTTCTGGCCTGACAGGTTGTCTGGATATTGGTGGCGGCGATGATGACCCGGATACCGTCTCCGATGTTTCCGGTGGTGATGACAGCTCAGACGATGATAGCGATGATTCAGACTCTGGTGGCCGGATCTCCCTGAATGGTGTGGCGCTGGCCACCCAGCAGGACGCCGCTACGGTGGCAACAGTCACGGATTTCGGCCGGCAATTGCTGCATTGGCTGTCGCCGGTCAGCCGTGCGGTTGCGACCGATAACACCGGAGCCAGTGGCAATACTACGCTGGCGGATGCCGAAGTAACCCTGTTCAGGATGTTCAGTGACGGTACCGAAGAAGAAGTCGACATCGGTGAGGTGATCACCGACAGCGAAGGTGAATTTGAAATCCCAGACATCGACCCGGCACCGGCCGGGAGCGGTTCAGACTCGGATTTCTACTACGAAATCCGTATTACCAAGGGTTCCCTTGAACTACGCTCGCCGGTCGCGCCACTCAGTGATGAAGAGGTTAATGTTACGCCTGAGTCCGACCTTGCTGCGGCAATCCTGTCTGATGTGGTCTCGGTGCCCGGTAACGATGAGCCGCCGCTGCCCAGTGCTGCCAGCATTGATGCTATGCGCGAGCTAGCCAGTGGCAATGCGGCTGAGCTGATTGATGGAGGCTCCATTGAACTGCCTACGGCAACCGCCGGTGCCGATGAGCTGACAACAGCCATGGCCAACGGTCTGGCTTCAGCCGGTGGCTCTGCGGAAGACATGTTCCATGCCCTGTCTTTCGAATCTGAATATCTTGCCCTCAGCAATGACGATACCAGCACGGGGGATGATTACAGCAGCTTTATCAAACGCCTGACTCTGCAGGCCTGCGAACAGAACGATGGGGATTACATGCCTCAGGTCGTTGCCGATGCCCTTGGTGAGTACATGGCAGCAGGCAATACGGTCACGCTTCAGGAATTGCTCACGGCCTATTCAGAAGCCGGTGGCAGCGCCGATGCTGAGAATGTCATGACAGAGTTGGATATGCTGATTGAAGACCTCCAGGACATCCTCGGCATGGGCCTGACTGACGAGTTAAGCAGCATCCATGTCATGGGCCTGTACGGACGCCTGGCGGAGATTGATGATCTGTCGCTGACCACTGAGCTTTCGGCCGAACAGGCCTTTCTGATTGCCCTGATTATGCAGCAGGGTGACAGCGACCGGGTCTGTGCTCTGCAACCCTCTTTTGACCTTTACAGCTTCGTCTCTGGCCTGACTGGCGACGACAGCGTAACCGATGCCTCGGTCGCCGAAATAGAGCTTTATCACAACAGTGGTTTTGGTTGTAACGAAGGCGATGGCGAGGGTCACTTTGTCGCGCGGGTCAGCGTTTACAGTGCCGGTAAAAACCTGGATGGCGTAACCATTACATCATCTGACAGCACTGCACTGGGTGGCGACGGCACTATTACCCTGACCAGCGAAGGCTCAGACTGGATCAGTAACACTGACGGTGTCTGTGTCGCGCTGGGTACGGAGGTCCGTTATACCGTTACCGCTTCGTTTACCGACACCACCACGGCGACAACCACCATAAACCGTAATCACCCGCGCATACCGGAAGCCACCAGTCAGGTGCTGGTCGATGAGGTGTTTGTCGACGGTTCAGGCGACTCCGCCACACCAACGGTGGTTGCGACAACGCGCCCTCTGTATCAGTGGACCTCACCCGCCGACATGCTCGCCAGTGTAATCAACGACGCCGCCAACGCGGACATCAGCACCACACTGGCTGCCGGTGACGATGCAGTAAAGTACACCTATGAATTTGCCCACGTTAACCTGAGCGAATCCCCGGTCAGCCCGATCAATTCCGGCACCTACCCAGCCTGCACCACGGTGTCATCCGGGGCGCTGTACGCCGTCGACAGTTTTCTGCCAACACAGGACTGTGATGTCAGCGCCTGTGCAGAAGCTCTGGGTACCGACCCGGAAAACATTGCCTGCCGCATGAATATCCAGTCGTATCTGGTTGATGAATACGACAGCCTGCTGGGTCAGGCCGCCGGTCACTTCCGCTTTTTCTGCGTCGATACGGATGACGACGGTGAATGTGGCTAATCATCGCTACAGGGAACCTCTGACGGCTTTGACAACCAACACATCAGAGCTTCCGCTTTTTACTGGGGCC
>JBPEXS010000582.1:0-1960 GCA_052031325.1 Thalassolituus sp.
GTTTACCAACCTCTTTCACTGCTGAAAAATCGATCTGGATCATCATGGGGTAAATCATCAGCCAGATCAGCACCGCAATCAGCAGATTCACACTGGCAAACTCCCACGCCGCAACCTGTGCGAAAACCTGTGGGAACAGCAGGCCAGCCGCAACGCCTACTGCCATGGCCAGTGCCACCCAGACACTCAGAAAACGCTCAAAAATACCCATCAGACGCTCTGCTCTGCATTCAGAACCCGATCCGCCAGCTGAGCCAGTTGCTCACCCTGACAACCTGCAGACAATGAAGCCGCCAGTGTCTCCAGACGGCTTTTCATCATGGCTCCGATACGTTCGAATTTCAGGCGTTGCTCAACAGGGTCTGCCTCTTTGGATGGGTCAGGCAATGGCCAGTGAACCCTCGCCGTCCTGTCCATCCATACCGGGCAGGTTTCTCCGGCGGCGTTATCGCACACAGTAATGACCAGATCCGGGGAAAAGGCCTCGTGTTCATCCCAGGACTGACTGGTAAGGCCTTCAACTGAGATGCCCTGTGCTTCAAGGTATAAGAGGGTTCCGGGAAATACTTCACCCGCCGGTGAGCTGCCAGCGCTGCGGATATCCGCAGTCTCAGGAAAAACCTCGCGTCCCAGGGCCTCAGCCAGAATGCTGCGACAGCGATTATGGGTACAGATAAACAGCAGTTTCATCGTCTTCAGCACTCCGTCTGACAGGATGGTAATTGGTGGAGGCGCTGATCGTCCTGCGCCGGAGGAGACTGCAGCAGCAGCTCAATGGTGTTGAGAACCCAGTCAGGCAGATCTGTGGCCAGTGAGTAATACACCCATTGCCCACGGCGCTCAGTATTGACCAGTGACGCATCGCGCAGTATGGCCAGATGGCGCGACACTTTGGGCTGACTGAGGTCCAGTGCGGTCATAAGATCACAGACACAGCGTGGCCCCGACATCATCATCAGAATCGACGTCAGGCGAGTGTCGTCTGCCAGGAGTTTCATCAGTTCAAGATGTGTCATCAGGTCTTCCGTTCAGATTCAGACACACTATATATATGGATTTTCATATATACAACTCAGACATTCCCCTTACCGCACCGGCCAATCCTTGCTAGTGTTAAAGGACATTCATCTAGGTATTGGTCCCGTGGCAAAACTCGATCTGGTTATTTTTGGTGCAAGTTCATTTGTCGGTTCTATTCTCGCCCGCTACATCGCTGAACAGTATGGTCTGAATAAGGATCTGAAATGGGCCATCGCCGGGCGCTCTGAGCCTAAGTTGCAGAAAGTCCGCGGCAGCCTTGCCGAGTTTTTGGGCCCGGATGCAGGTCAGCTGGAAATCATCCTGGCCGATGCCTCTGACCCCGCCGACCTGAAAGAGCTCTGTGAGCGTACCCGTGTGGTTGTATCCACGGTCGGCCCGTACGCGCTTTACGGCGAACCCCTCATCAGAGCCTGCGTGGAAAACGGTACCGACTACTGTGACCTGACGGGTGAGCCCCTGTGGATCCGCCGCATGCTGGACAAATACGAAGCTCAGGCAAAAGAAACCAAAGCACGTATTGTTCACTGTTGTGGGTTTGACTCTATTCCTTCGGATATGGGGGTCTGGCACCAGCAGAAGCTGGCAATGGAAGAATCCGGCAAACCGCTGTACAAGGTTGATATGCGGGTGAAAGCCGCCAACGGTGGATTATCGGGAGGCACTTTTGCCAGCATGATGCAGATGGTAGAAGAAGTGCTGGAGGACCCGCACATCTATAAGCCAGAACTGGCGGACCCCTACTCGCTGTGTCCACAGGATCATGGTTTCAGTGTGCATCAGAAGACGTTCTTTCTACCTACAGCGGATGAGTCATCCCACCGCTGGGCCATTCCGTTCATCATGGCCGCCATCAATACCCGTGTTGTCCACCGCAGTAATGCGCTGCTTGAAAAGGCCTGGGGGGATAAATTTCAGTACA
>JBPEXS010000583.1:0-2792 GCA_052031325.1 Thalassolituus sp.
ATGTCGGAACGGATACCGGCGGTGCGCAGTTCACTGACCACCTGATCAATCCCGACGGTCATCCCCAGACGGGCGGTCGCCTGATTCAGAGACCGCTTCAGTGCATCCAGCATGGGGACTTGTCCATGGGATTCCAGGTCGTAATTTCTGGGCTCCCAGAAGGTGCCTTTGGGACCCTCCACCGTAACCGGTGCATCATCAATCAGGCTGCCCCAGTGATATCCTCCATTCTTCAGGGCAGAAAGGTACACCATAGGTTTAATCAGAGACCCTACCGGACGCTTCGCATTGACCGCGCGATTAAAGCCAAAAAACGTAACATGGCGGGACCCCAGCAAAGCACGGATTTCACCACCATCAACACTGGTAATCACTGCCGCTGTTTCGAGCTTATTGGCCAGATCCGGCACCCCTTGTTCAAGGCTCTGCAGGTGTCTGACACTGGCGTTTTCCAGTGAGTACTGAACCCAGGGATCAAGCGTGGTAAATACGCGCAGACCTTCGTTCTGCAGATCTTCCAAGCGGTAATCCTGCTGCAGCTGTTGTTTGGCCACCTCCAGGAACGCCGGATATTCGCGCTGGCCTTCCCGACGCGGTTCCGCCGTGACCAGAGCCTGCCCGGTTGCCTGAATTTTCTCAGCTGGCGTGATAATGCGGTTCTCGGCCATGACATTCAGAATCAGATCGCGGCGCTTCTGCGCTCTCTCTGGATGGCGACGGGGGTTATAAAAAGAAGCCCCTTTCACCAGCCCCACCAACGTCGCGATCTCGCCGGTATTCAGCTCGTTGAGTGGTTTACCGAAATAAAAGCGCGCCCCCAATCCAAAGCCATGAATGGCACGACGGCCTGACTGGCCGAGGTAAACCTCATTAATGTAAGCCTCAAGAATCTCTTCTTTGCTGTAATGCAGTTCCAGCAGGAGGGACATAAAGGCTTCCTGAATCTTTCGGGTCAGGGTGCGCTCATTGCTGAGAAAGAAATTTTTGACCAGCTGCTGCGTCAGGGTCGACCCACCCTGCACCATGCCACCCGCACGGATATTGGCCAGCATGGCCCGCGCAATACCCGTGGGAGAAATACCCCAGTGACTGAAAAAATTCTTGTCTTCTGTCACCACCAGGGCAGCCACCAGCACTGGCGGCACATCTTCGAGACGGATCAACTCACGGTCTTCGTTGTGGGTCGGAAAATCCCGCCGATATACTGGGGCTCAAGGCGTATCAGTGGCTGCTCGCCCTGCTGATCACTCAGAGAAATCAGATAACCATCGCGCAAAGTCAGCTGAATCGTGCGCGCGCTTTCCTGCTCATCCCAGAACGGAAAACCCCGGCGCTGAATGGTCCAGGTGTCACCATTACGCTGAAACGTTCCGGCCCTGTCGGCCACCGACTGCTGGCGATAATCGGCCCACATAAGCTCTGACTCCAGCTGCGCCGGGGACAACATCAATCCGGGATACAACGACAGAGGACGGGCATACACCTTAGCTGGCAGAGCCCACTTACGACCATCAAATGCTTCCCGTACCTGAGCATCCAGAACCACCAGCCACACAGATAAAAGAACTGCACCCGCGAGCAGGACACCAAAGCCGGTGTGCAGCCAACGAAGCTTCTGAGGAGGTTGTGGCTTTTTGGGCGAAGCTTTCGTGGGAGAGGGTTTCTTGGGAGAAGGTTTCTTGGATGGGGTCTTCTGTCGTTTCATGAGATTGTCTTCAGATTCCGGTTTCAATACTGCCTGTAGCCAGTGTGAAGGGCAGGCGCTACAGTGTCGCCCATCCTATACTCTGAAAGATCACACAACGACCGTTGGTGTCATATTTCAACGCTGTCAGCACCCATTCAGGAACCCCTATGTTGCCGGACCAACTGCAGGAACACTGGCATTCCCTGCAAAGCACCTTTACAGACCACGCCGCCCGCCATGAGTTCGACTGGCCCGCTTTCCGAGACAGTCTGGGCCCGTCTCAATTCGAGCAGGCCCAGCGGGTACTCTGCCTGAGTGACTACGTGGCAGACAGTCTGCCACGCGATGCCGACTATTTCTGTGTACAGATGCGCACTGACCGCATGACCCGCATAACAGGCCGTGAAGATTACCAGCGCTGGCTGGACGAATTTGCCCGTGATGCAGTAAGCGAAGATGACTGGCAGCGGGCACTGCGACAACTGCGCCGCCGGGCCATGGTGCACATCATCTGGCGTGATGCCCTGCGCAAAGGATCAACCCTGGAAACCACCCGCTCACTGTCGGAACTGGCGGATGTCTGTGTCTGCCGGACACTGAGTTTTCTGTTGCCTGAGTTCAACCGACGCTACGGTCAACCTGTCGGTAAGCTCTCAGGCAAGCCTCAACAGCTGCTGGTGCTGGGCATGGGTAAGCTGGGAGGCTGGGAACTGAACCTGAGTTCGGACATTGACCTGATTTTTGCCTTTGGCGAGAGCGGTGATACCGACGGTGAAAAAAGCATCAGCAACCAGGAGTTCTTTACCCGTCTGGGTCAGAAACTGATTCTGGCGTTGGATAAGAAAACCGTGGATGGCTTCGTCTTCCGTGTCGATATGCGCCTGCGGCCCTATGGCCAGAGTGGCCCATTGGTGATGAATTTTGCCTCCCTGAGTGAGTACTACCACACCCAGGGCAGAGACTGGGAACGCTACGCCATGATCAAAGCCCGGGTCATGACCGGTGAAGACACTGAAGAAGCTCGTCGCCTGCTCAGTATCCTGCGTTCTTTCACCTACCGGCTGTATCTGGATTACAGCGCCTACGAAGCCATGCGCAGTATGAA
>JBPEXS010000584.1:0-1823 GCA_052031325.1 Thalassolituus sp.
CACCCAGATTGGCCACAGCGGCTTCATCGTATTTGGTAAGGTCAACGGTATCCTTAAACAGAATGGTGCCTTCATCCGGTTTGGTCTTACCGGTAATCACATCCATCATGGTGGTTTTACCAGCACCGTTCGGGCCGATGATCGCACGCATTTCACCGGGTTCAATAAACAGCGACAAAGAATTCAGCGCTTTAAATCCATCAAAGCTCACGCTGACTCCGTTCAGGTACAGGACCGTATCCTGCTTAATGTGTTTTGCTGGTGTACTCATGCCTGACCCTCCGCTTTCTGCTTCCCGGAACCTTCATCGGGCCCGGAAGGTGGACCACTCACTTTTTCTTTAATCTGTGCCCACAGCCCGACCACACCTTTCGGCAGGTAGAGCGTGGTCAGGACAAACAGACCACCAAGCAGGAACAGCCAGAGTTCGGCAAAGGCACCGGTAAAATAGGTTTTGGCGTAGTTCACCAGAATGGCACCGATCACAGCACCGAACAGGGTGCCACGGCCACCAACGGCCACCCAGATGATGATTTCAATGGAGTTGATCGGTGAAAATTCACCCGGGTTAATGATACCTACCTGAGGTACGTACAGCGCACCGGCAACACCCGCAAGCATGGCCGATACCACAAACACAAACAACTTATAGTGTTCAACGCGGTAACCCATAAACCGCGCCCGTGATTCGGAATCACGGATGGCCACCAGCACCCGACCCAGCTTAGAGGTGACGATATAACGGCTGATCAGATAGCCCAGAATCAACGCCAGCCCCGACGAGAAAAACAGCGCGGCTCTCGTAGTGTCTGCCTGAAGATCAAAGCCAAGAATATCTTTAAAATCGGTCAGGCCGTTATTACCGCCGAAGCCCATGTCATTACGGAAGAACGCCAGCAGCAGCGCGTAAGTCAGCGCCTGAGTAATGATCGACAGGTATACCCCGGTCACCCGTGAGCGGAATGCCAGCGCACCGAAGACAAAGGCGAGAATACCCGGTGCTGCCAGCACCATGACCATGGCAAACCAGAATTGATCAAAGCCATACCAGTACCACGGCAATTCCGTCCAGTTGAGGAACACCATAAAGTCCGGCAGTTCCGGGTTGGCGTAGACACCACGGTCACCAATCTGACGCATCAGATACATGCCCATGGCATAACCGCCGAGGGCAAAAAACGCTCCGTGGCCCAGACTGAGAATACCGCAGTAACCCCAGATCAGATCCACCGCGACGGCCAGCAGGGCGTAACACAGGTATTTGCCCAGCAGCGTCATGGTGAAGGTGGAAACATGGAAGATCGAACCTTCCGGCATCAGCAGGTTGCTCAGTGGCACCAGAATCGAAATGGCCAGCAGTACACCCAACAGGCGACGTCCGGCGCGGTCATTCATGATCAGACGGGTCAGTGGTCCGCCTTTAACAGTATCGTTCATAACGGCTCCCCTTAACCCATATCCACAGAGCGGCCTTTCAGCGCGAACAGGCCACGCGGACGCTTCTGAATAAACAGAATGATAAACACCAGCACCAGAATCTTGGCGACCACAGCACCGGCCCAGGGTTCGAGAATTTTATTCACCACACCCAGCGACATAGCGCCGACCAGGGTGCCCCAAAGGTTACCGACGCCGCCGAATACCACGACCATAAAGGAGTCGATGATGTAAGCCTGACCCATGTTCGGGCCCACGTTCGTCAGCTGCGACAGGGCAACACCCGCAATACCGGCAATGCCCGAACCCAGACCGAACGTCAGCGCATCGACCCAACCGGTACGGATGCCCATGGAACTGGCCATCGGACGGTTCATGGTCACGGC
>JBPEXS010000585.1:0-1919 GCA_052031325.1 Thalassolituus sp.
GATTGCAGAGGTTTGCCTGATTTCACGCTTTGAATTACATTGATGAATAAATAATCATAATTCTCCGGGGCTGCAGATGGCATCCTTTAAAAAGCTGATGGGTCTTGCACCTAAACCCGAAACGGACGGCACCCTCAGCCCTTCCCCTGTTGCGCTGAAACTCGCCACTCAAAGCAAAAGTAATTACGACAACCGCGACTACCCGGATGCTTATCAGGGCGGTCATTACCGGGTGCTGATGGTCTGTACCGAAGAAAACAGCATGACCATGAAAAACGGCAAGGCGTTTTCTACCGGCAACCACCCGGTGGAAACACTGGTGCCTATGCTGCATATGCAGAAAGCCGGATTCGCAATTGATGTGGTCACCCCCACCGGTAAACCAGCACAGCTGGAAATGTGGGCCATGCCAGAAAAAGACGAGGCTGTTAAAGCTATCTACCAGAAATATCAGGCTGCCTTTGAACAGCCTGGTTCTTTGCATGAGCTGGTCAGTACCGCCCTGACCGATGACTCACCCTATCTTGGTGTTTATATTCCCGGTGGTCATGGTGCCATGCTGGGGCTGCCTGAGAATAATGATCTTGGACAACTGATTCAGTGGGCGCATCAGAGCGAGCGCTACGTCATGGCCATCTGCCATGGCCCTGCCGCTCTGCTGTCTGCCAATAAAAGTGCCGAAGGTATTCACTTCCCGTACAGGGGTTACAAAATCGCCGCTTTTCCGGACTCGCTGGATAAAGTCACGCCCTTGTTTGGTTACCTGCCGGGTCATATGCCCTGGTATTTTGGTGAAAAACTGAAAGACCTGGGTGTCGATATTATTAACAATAAAGCCTCTGGTGCCTGCTATCAGGACCGTAAGCTAATCACGGGTGACAGTCCGGATGCCGCGAATAAATTTGGGGTAATGGCCGCAATAGCGCTGATTGATGCGGCGGAGACGTTGAATAAAAAAAGCGATTCATAAACGACAGACGTTCAGTCGTTTCAGGATTGTCGGCACGTGACAAACACCACCCGTGTGTCGTCATATCCGGCGGTCACCGTTGTGTTGAGATCCGCGTCGGGAAACTGAAACAATGAACCGCGACTGAGAATTTGCTCGCCATAAATCAGACCACCCTGATACACATAGGCAAGATCGCCTGGTTGCGCGGATAACACATCACCTGTCTGCATAATCTGGATAATCAGGTCACTGGTTTCTCCTTCATAGATCCGATTTATTCCGGTTTGAAGATCAATCAGTGTGTGTGTTGGTTGTGGTGGAATATCCCCTTCTGGTCTCATCCATATCTGCACCATGCCAGTGATATCGGCATCAAGATTCACTTCGTCATGCGCAAAACCCTTCTGACCTGAGCGTTGTACCATCACCTGACCGCCCGTAAAGACTTTACCGTGTCCGGCCGTGCCTTCATGCAGAATATGCCCGCGGGTCACAATGCTGACGATGTCGATGCCTTCATGATAATGGCGCCCAGTGCTGCTGAGTGGTCTGAAATACGCGTGGGCGAGATAGGTCAGCTGTCCGTACCCCGGCCAGACAAAGTCTGGCCGGCGAGTAAACACCGCTGGGTCCATCACCAGGATCATTTCCCGTACACCGGCAAACCCGGTGATATCAACATCGTCGTAATGCAGTGTGTTCAGCATAATGGCGCAGCGTTTCAGAGCCAGTCGTTTACCTGTGGAGTAATGACAGAAGCTTAACCAATCTCTGCCAGTGCAACACGTACACATTCATTCAGTGGTGTTGTCGGTTTACCCGTCAGCCTGCTCAGTTGATGCCCCTCGTCATAGAGTCCACCCTGGCTGGCGCCGGTATCCGAGTCTGCCAGCAGTGCAGCAAAAGGCCCGGGCAGACCCGCATCCTCCAGTGCTTTGGCGTAATCCGCTTCCGGCAGGTTCTGATA
>JBPEXS010000586.1:0-1288 GCA_052031325.1 Thalassolituus sp.
GCGACCTGACGCATGTAGGTCGATTTACCGCCCATGTTCGGGCCGGTAATGATCTGCATGCGGGTGTCGTCATCGAGGCTGGTGTCATTGGCCACAAATGGATCTGTGATCAGTGCTTCAATCACCGGATGACGACCCTGACGGATATCGAGGCAGCTGTCACTGACCAGTTCCGGTGCGGTCAGGCGCAGGGCATCGGCTTTGTCGGCAAGGCTGACCATAACATCCAGCTCGGCCATGGCTGCGGCAAAAGTCTGCAGGCTGATCAGCTCTTCGGCCAGATCCACAAGCAGGGTTTCGTACAGCATTTTCTCACGTGACAGGGCGCGGGCTTTGGCACTCAGCGCTTTGTCTTCGAATTCTTTGAGCTCAGGCGTGATAAAGCGCTCGGCATTTTTCAGCGTCTGGCGGCGGATATACTCGGTCGGAGCCTGCTCCGACTGGGCTTTACTGATTTCAATAAAGTAGCCGTGCACACGGTTGTAACCCACCTTCAGTGTTGGGATGCCAGTGCGTTCTTTCTCGCGCTCTTCGAGTTTAACCAGATAGTCACCGGCGTTTTCACTCAGGGCGCGCAGCTCGTCCAGCTCTTCGTCATAACCTGTGGCAATGACACCGCCATCACGGATCACCGCCGGCGGGTTTTCAATGATGGCCGCCGTCAGGCGCTCAACCCACTCCGGGAATTCAGGGGCGCGGGCGCTGATGTCGACGGCTAATGGGCTGTCCAGGCGACTCAGTTGCTCGCGGATGTCCGGCAGTGCTGTTAATGCATCACGCAGGCGTGCCAGATCGCGCGGGCGGGCAGAGCCCAGCGCCACGCGGGAGAGAATACGCTCAACATCACCGACACCTTTCAGGCTCTGGTGCAGGTCGTCAGTGGCGTAATGCTGCATGCACTGAGCAATCAGGCTCTGGCGCTGGGCCAGTACGCTGTGATCCCGCAATGGCCGGTTAAGCCAGCGACGCAGCAGGCGGCTGCCCATGGCCGTAGCTGTGCCATCAAGAACCCAGGCCAGCGTAAAAGTGCTGTCGCCTTTCTGGTTGATGTCGATTTCCAGATTACGGCGGCTGGCCGGGTCAATGATGATGGCGTCATCCGGCTGCTCAACCGTAAGCGAGCGGATATGCGGCAGGCTGTTGCGTTGGGTCTCCTGCGCGTAGTGCAGCAGGGCACCGGCGGCGCGGATGGCGGTTTTCATGCCTTCACAACCAAAGCCGTGCAGATCACGGGTGTTCAGCTGGGTGGTGATCAGACGCAGGGCTGTGTCAGCTTCGTAATGCCAGG
>JBPEXS010000587.1:0-6001 GCA_052031325.1 Thalassolituus sp.
GCCACCGGTGGTCTTGTTGCGTTCACAGTAAACCGCATCGTCAAAGTCACGGGCATCTTCACCGTCGATGGTGACGAACGGCAGATGGCGCAGATCAATGCGCAGATTCTTATCCGCCTCAGGCACCTCATCTGGCATGGCAGCGGCTTCAGCCGCAACCTCTTCCGGCCATTCGTGCGGAATGTTATGACTGCGGATGGCAACGTCGATTTCCATCCCCGGCGCCAGGTGCTCACCCAGTACTTCTGTGATTTCGCCCATCGGCAGGCCCGCGCCGGTCGGCTGACGGGTGATATTCACCACGACAAACTGACCGTGCTGTGCGCCGTTGCGCCCCTCGGCTGGCACCAGAACTTCCAGCGGAATGCGTTTGTTGTCGGGGTGAACCGTGCCCACACCGGATTCTTCAAAGTAACGGCCAACGACTTGAGTGGTGTTGCGCTCCAGCACTTCGAGAATCTTACCCTCCGGACGGCCACGACGATCCAGCCCCAGTACCTGTACGGCCACCTTGTCACCGTGGAAGACTTTGCGCATCTGGCGGTTGGAGAGATAAATATCATCGCCATCGTCCTGCAGCACAAAGCCGAAGCCATCACGGTGGCCTGACACCATGCCTTTTTTCAGGTTGGCTTTTTTCAGCGGCATAAACTGATTGCGGCGGTTACTCAGCAGCTGGCCATCACGGCACATGGCGATCAGGCGGCGGCGCAGGGCCTCGATACGATCTTCGTCGGATTCGCCCAGTTCGGCGACGACTTCTTCGTGGGTCAGAGGTTTATCGGCCTGCTCCAGCAGCATCAGCAAAGCTTCGCGGCTGGCCACCGGGTTCTCATACTTCTCTGCTTCGAGTTCGGCGTTGGGGTCTGTAATAGGCGGTCTGTTGCTGCCGGAATCGCTCAAGCGGCTGCTCCTGAGAATAAATTTTCGTCAGTATACAGTATATTAGCGCTGCAAAGGCCCATAACCGGCAGACCATATCAGGCCGGACAAACCGGAGAGTTACCCGCATGAACCCATCCAGATCCCTGCTCGAGAGCATCACCGCTACGGTCATCCGCACCGTCGTCAAACCCTACCTTACCGGTTCCGTCCAGGTAGAGAAGCAGCGTAAGCATCTGGACCTGCTGAAACTGTCGCCCATGCCCCTGGGCGTCAGCAAGACAATGACCACCTTAGGCGGTGTTGAGACCATGAAACTGAGCCCGAAACACGCTCAGGGTCACCTCTTGTATCTGCATGGCGGTGCCTATTGCATCGGTGGCCCCAACAGCCACAAAGACATGGTGGCGCGCCTGGCAAAGTTTACCGGCCGAACGGTCTGGCTGATTGATTACCGGCTGGCCCCAGAACATCCGTTTCCGGCGGCGCGTGATGATGCACTGGCCGCGTATCAGGCTCTGCTGGATGACACGGGTGAAGCACCGGTGGTCGCCGGGGATTCTGCAGGCGGTGGCCTGACCTTATCGCTGGCGCTGACGCTGCGTGATCAGGGCTTAACCTTGCCACCGTCGCTGGTGCTGTTCTCGCCCTGGGTCGATCTGACCTGCAGCGGCGGCACGCTGACCAGCAATCAAGCGGTTGACCCTATGCTCAACCCAGACTGGTTAACCGCTTCTTCCCGCCTGTACGCAGGGGAAACCGCGGCAACAGACCCTGGAGTCAGCCCGCTGTATGGTGATTTCTCAGGGCTGCCGAAAGTGCTGATTCAGGTGGGCAGTGATGAGATTCTGCTGGATGATTCCCTGCGCCTGGAAGCGCAGATGAAAGCCGCTGGTGTAGACGTGACTCTGCATCAGTATCAGGGTTTATGGCATGTGTTTCAGATTCACGCCAGCCTGCTCAGCCGCTCACGTCAGGCAATGGAGCAGGTGGCGGCCTTTATCTGACGTCTGAACGCCGCTGTAACAGCCTCAGAGTGCGCGGAAGTTGATGCTGGCCGACTCCCGGCTCTGGCCAGCGGCTTCCAGTTTCTGCAGGTATTCCTGCCAAAGGGCGTCATGGTTAACAGACAGATGATGCAGGTACTTCCAGTCGTAGAGGCCGGAATCATGGCCGTCATCAAAAATCAGCTTTAACGCGTAATTGCCCGCCGGCTCAATGCGGACAATACCCACATCCTTCTTACCGAACTGAAGTACCTCATTGCCGACGCCATGCCCCCGGACTTCGGCCGACGGTGAATAAACCCGTAAAAACTCATAACTCAGTTCAAAGGACTGATCACCGTAGGTCAGGGCCAGACAACGGCTTTGCTTACGCAGTTTGATGGCAGCAGGAATCACGATATACCTCGCGGAAAATTCATACTCTCTTCTTAGAAAGTCTATCTATACTCAATATTCAGCCCCAGCGCGGGCCCGTGTGTAACTTTACCCTGCCGGAGACCTGATCACATGACCTTTCTGCGAAACCTGAGCATCCGTAAGCGCCTGTGGCTGATCCTCGCCATTGCCCTGGGCGGCCTTGTCCTCACAGAAATGAAGGCTCTGCACTCCATTCACAGCACACTGTATAACGCCGAATACACCTCAAAAGAGGCGACGGTGAAATCCTTCGTCAACAGTGCCTGGAATCTGGTAAACCACTACCATGACCTCTCCGAAAGAGGCGTACTGACAGAACAGCAGGCGCAGCTGGCAGCCCTCGATTCACTGCGCTCTATGCAGGATGACTATCTGTATTTCTGGGTGAGTGACGCCCGCCCTGTGCTGCTGATGAACGCCGGCAAACCCTCATCAGAAGGCACCAGCATGCTGGATATCCGCGATCAGGAAGGCAAGGTGGTATTCAAAGATATGGTGTCGCTGGGTAAAGGAAATCCAGACGGCATCTACCTGTCTTATCTCTGGCCGCTGCCCGGCGAAACAGAGCTGGCTGAGAAAACCAGTTTTATCCGTCATTTCGGTGCCTGGGACTGGTACGTCGGCAGCGGTGTGTATCCGGCGGATGTCAGTGCCATGTTTATCGAACGTGCCACCAGCATGGTCGTGATTTCAGTTGGTTTTGTGGTACTGATGATTCTCGCTATCCGCCTGGTCAGCAGCAGCATTGATGTGCCGCTGACCCACCTGTACCGCACCATGCGCAGCATCGCCCAGGGCGATGGTGACCTGACTCAACGCCTGACCACCGAAGGCAATGATGAGCTGTCAAAACTGGCGGGGTCGTTCAATCAGTTTATCGCCCGCATTCAGGACATCATCCGCGAGAGTAAATCTGCCACAGCCCAGGTCGCTGACTCCGGCCGCAGCATTGCCGCCATCAGTAAAGCGACACGCACACTGACCAGTACTCAACGTGGAGACAGTGAACACGCCGCCGCCAGTGCCAGAGAAATGAGTCAGACCATCCGCGAAATTGCCGGAAACGCCGAACAGGCCGCCAGCGCTGTCCGTTCCGTCGAAGCCAATGCAGCGAACGGGCTGGATACCATGCAGGCAACCCAGGGGCAGATCAGCGAACTGGCCAGTCAGATTCAGGGGGCCTGTCAGGATATTCATAACCTGCGTGGCGAAACCGAAAGCATCGGGTCTGTGCTGGATGTTATCCGCGGCATCGCAGAGCAGACCAACCTGCTGGCCCTGAACGCGGCGATTGAAGCCGCCCGCGCCGGTGAACAGGGTCGTGGGTTTGCCGTCGTAGCGGATGAAGTCCGCACCCTGGCATCGCGCACGCAGGAATCCACCGAAGAAATTAACCGTACCATCGCCCGTCTGCAGGACCAGGCGGCCCAGACCGTAACCTCGATGGAACGCAGTGCCCGTCACTCTGAAGAAACCAGCGAACGTTCCCGCTCCGCCTGCGAGGCCATGACCGCCATCCGTGAAGCTGTGGTCACTCTGACCGACATGAACATCAACATTGCCACAGCCGTTGAACAGCAGAGTGTTGCCGCCAGCGAAATCAGTGACCGCATTACCCGAATTGCTGAGTCATCCGGTGACATCAACCAGAAAATGGAAAACGCTGACGAACGCAGCCACCAGCTGGAAGACTGCAGCACTGACCTGTCGAAACTGATCGATCAGTTCCGTATCTGACACCCCCTGCTCCAGGCCGGAAGCTCTCCGGCCTGATACCCTGCGCCAATTCAGCCAAACATTTTTTAATCGCCTGTTTCTGTCTCCTACTTCTGTCGTAATTTAAATCTGCGCATCACAGGCAGATCTATACTCCATCAACGACCACTTATTACGCTGTTGAGTGCGTTGCATTACTTTTTATTTCAGGAGTTATGCGACATGAAAGTGCTTCGCAATTTATCCATCCGCAGACGTCTTTACCTGATGCCTGCCATCGCCCTTCTGAGCTTTATCCTGCTGATTGCGCAGGTACTGTTTCATCTGAAATCTGAAATGGTCCAGAGCCGCGAGGCAACGGTCCGCTATCAGATCGAGAACGTCTACAGCCTTCTGAATCACTACTATGAGATGACGCAGAACGGACTGAGCGAAGCCGAAGCCAAAAGCAGGGCCCTGAATACCATCCGCCAGCTACGCTACGACGGGCAGGATTACTTCTGGATCAATGACACCTCCCCAGCCATGATCATGCACCCGATGAAGCCGCAACTGGATGGCAAGGATCTTACCGATGTGAAAGACCCTGACGGTGTATTCCTGTTCAGAGAGATGGTTGAGACCGTCAAAACCAGTGCAGAAGGTGGCTATGTTCACTACATGTGGCCAAAGCCGGGTAAAGAGGAACCGCAACCCAAAGTCAGCTATGTGCGGGAATTTAAACCCTGGGGCTGGATCGTCGGCACCGGAATCTATGTAGACGACGTTGAAAGCGCGTTCATCGCACAATCCACACAGATGGTTCTTGAAGGAATCCTGTTTCTGTCATTGCTGCTGATCATCATGTTTATGATCTCTGTGAGTATCCGCGACCCGCTGAATGATGTCACCCGCACCATGCGCGAAATATCCCGTGGTGCAGGAGACCTGACTCAACGCCTGCGCGAAGATGGCAATGATGAACTCTCCTATCTGGCACGCTCATTCAACCAGTTCATCAGTCAGATACAGACCATCATCAGTGAAAGTAAATCAGCCACCGACAGCCTGTCTGATATGGGGCGAAAAATCGCTGACAGCAGCCGTGCCACCCGCGAATTGACCACCTCACAGATGAACGAGAGCGAGCAGGTCGCCGCCGGTGCCCGGGAAATGAGCCAGACCATTCAGGAAATCGCCAGCCATGCTGAACAGGCCGCCGATATCGTACGCCGGGTTGAAGATAATGCGGGACGTGGCCTGACGACCATGCAGAAAACCCGCGAGCACATCACCAACCTCGTCAGCCAGATGCAGAACTCTCAGGCCTCCATCAACAACCTGCGTGCCGAAACCGAAAGCATCGGCTCAGTGCTGGAGGTTATCCGTGGTATTGCCGAACAGACCAACCTGCTGGCACTGAACGCCGCCATTGAAGCCGCCCGCGCCGGAGAACAGGGCCGTGGATTTGCCGTCGTCGCTGATGAAGTCCGCACCCTGGCGTCACGCACCCAGGAATCCACCGAAGAAATTCACCGTACCATTATGCGTCTGCAGGAACAGGCGGCCACCACCGTATCCACCATGGATACCAGCGTGACCCACACTCACGAAACCAGCGAAATGTCAGAGCAGGCCAGTGACGCCATCGCCAGTATCCGCGAAGCCGTAGCAACCCTGACCGATATGAACATCAGCATCGCCAGTGCAGTGGAAGAACAGAGTGTTGCCTCAGGCGAGATCAGTGGCGGTATTAACCGCATCGCAGAGTCATCCGGCCGCATCAACCAGACCATGAATGACTCTAATGAAGCCGGTAAAGAGCTACAGACTTCAAGCGAACGACTGTCGCAGCTGATTGCCCGCTTTAACGTATAACCAACGACTGACCGTCCGGCAGAATCAACCCTGCCGGAACGGGATTTTTATCACCCGAAAGCCCTGCTACTTCTCGTCAGGCCGGGCTTTTTCTGCGTATTTTTCCACATATTTTGCAACGG
>JBPEXS010000588.1:0-2302 GCA_052031325.1 Thalassolituus sp.
AAAGGTGCATCTATGGTGGGTCTGGCGAGTAACCTGCGTACCGTTCCGGATTTCAAGATCCGTCGTGCCATGGTGAAAATGCAGTTCAAGCGCGCTCAGGCGAAGCTGGCGAAGGCAGAAGGCACTGAAAAGTGGTCTGAGCTGCTGGAGAAAGAATACGATCGCTTTCATCAGCTGTTGAATGAGTGGACCGAACAGCACGTTGAAAAGCTGGGTGAGACCCGTAAGCAGCTTCAGGAAAAGTGGGAAAAAGCCGCTGTACGTCAGCGCTACCGCGAACTTGAAGAACAGCTGCATCAGCAGAGTGACCGCCTGAAAGAAATCATGGCGGATTACCGGGCCTCTATGGCCAGCTGATCCTTAGCCTGCTATGTTCCAACGGCCTCCAATCAGTGAGGCCGTTTTTGTTTGTATTATCCCTATCTGAATATGTTGAAAACAGGAGCACTTCAATGGCCAATATCGTGATCACCGGTGCAAACCGTGGCATCGGCCTGGCGCTGGCACGCCTGTACGAGGCCCGTGGCGATTCTGTCACAGCCATCTGCCGTGAGGGCAATGATGAGATTGAGGACATTGCCGACCAGGTGCTCGCCGGCATTGATGTCACGGATGAAGCCCAATTACCGGGTGTGGTGAGTATTCTGCACAAACTGCTGGATGGACCGGTGGATGTGTTGATCAATAACGCGGGCCTGTTCCGCAATGAAACTCTGTCTGAAATGGACAGCGACAGCATTCGTGAACAGTTTGAGGTAAACGCTATTGCGCCACTGATGGTCAGCCACAATATGCTGGCATTGATGGCAGAGGGCAGCAAGATTGCCAATATCACCAGCCGCATGGGTTCTGTCGAAGACAATACCTCCGGTGGCTACTACGGCTACCGCGCATCCAAGGCCGCGCTGAATGCCTTTGGTAAAAGCCTGGCTGTGGATCTGAAGCCGCACGGTGTGCATGTCGCGCAGATTCATCCGGGTTTTGTACAGACGCGGATGGTAGGTTTCAACGGTGAGATCACCCCGGAACAGGCAGCTGAAGGAATCGCTGCAAGAATCGATGAACTCAACCCAGAAAATTCAGGCAGTTTCTGGCACTCTAATGGCCAGCTCCTTCCCTGGTAAGTGATCAACCGGAATCTCATGATGAAAAAAGCCCGTATTGTTAAGAAACTTCATGGCCGCTATCTGGCTGAATTCCTGCTGGAGTGCAGTCAGGATGAAGAGTGGAAGAAAAAGCTGCAGTCTCTGAATGAAGAAAATCGTCTGGAGACCGCGGTAGAGGGCTTACCCCCTGCATTCACTGAAAACTTTCCGGAAACAACAGAGATGAGCCTCGAATACTCAGTGGAACGCCTTTCACTGGAAGAGGTTCCCCGTGCCGCATCCTGCTGGTGGCCGGTGGATGAACAGACGCATTTCTATGTGGCGTACCCGGCACAGTTTCCGGAAAAGCGCCTGTATATGGCGGTAGATTTTGATGACCACTCGGATTGCTGTGCGTGAGTCTGTCTGAGCCGACGGCAATTACCCCTGAAGGGTTAAAGGAGCAGCTACGCGCACAGCGGGACCTGTTCAGCGAGGCCCATGCCACGCGCCTGCACCGCGCCATCAGTTGGTGGCGTGCCGCTCTGTTGCAGGAGGATCATACCGACCTGCAGTTTATTACCGCCTGGATCAGCCTGAATGCCTGTGCGTTGAATGCAGATACAACCAACAGAAACGCCAGTTTTCTCCCCCTGATGCAGCAGCTGGTTCGCCTCGATGAAGACAGTTGCCTGTATGAACTGCTCTGGAATACCTATTCTGGTCCAGTAAAGTCCCTCATTAAAAACCCCTATGTATATGGACCTTTCTGGGAGGCCCAGCGGCATGGTGGAGAGTGGAAGCCGAGCTTCGAACGGGACTCGGTGGATGCGCTTAACTGCCTGAGTCGCAAAAAGGTTGCCGAATTGCTGAGCATTACACTCGATCGCCTGGGTGTCCTGCAGGACCAGGTGTTAGGTGGCGGCGCTACCTGCGGCAGTCAGGTGAACCGCGAGCAGGTGGAAACCGCAGTGAGCCTGCTGTTATCACTGTTACCGGTGATACTCCGGCTGATGCTGGAACACCCCGATGAAGACTGGGGCGAGCTCGCGTATCCTGTGGTCAGTCTACCGGTGTAAAGACATCAGGTTCACTGAACCTATTCCAGTATCTCCCGTCTTAGTGTCATCTCTTTCAGGAACCCCATAACCAGCGACAGGAGGTGACATGGGAATCCAATCACACCTTGAATATCGACTGGAACAACGCCTGAAGCG
>JBPEXS010000589.1:0-3892 GCA_052031325.1 Thalassolituus sp.
GCTTAAAAGCGCTTCCGGTGACCTGTTAGTGTGAACCAGTGCTGGCTTGCTTTAGAATGGCTGTTTTCTTTTTACTGACAGGCAGTCATGAGCAGCATTCAGGTTCGCGGTGCAAGAACCCATAATCTCAAGAACATTGATATCGACATCCCACGGGATCAGCTCGTTGTCATTACCGGTCTCAGCGGCTCTGGTAAGTCCTCCCTGGCATTTGACACCCTTTATGCAGAAGGTCAGCGACGTTATGTTGAGTCGCTGTCGACCTACGCCCGCCAGTTTCTGTCGATGATGGAAAAGCCGGACGTCGACCTGATTGAAGGTCTGTCTCCGGCCATCTCCATTGAGCAGAAGTCGACTTCGCATAACCCTCGTTCCACCGTAGGTACGGTGACTGAAATCTACGATTATCTGCGCCTGCTGTTTGCCCGCGTCGGCACACCGCGCTGCCCGGACCACGATGTGCCGCTGGAAGCTCAGACCATCAGCCAGATGGTCGACAGCATCATGACCCTGCCAGAAGACGGCCGTTACATGGTGCTGGCACCGGTAATCCGCGACCGCAAAGGTGAACATCTGCACGTGTTCGAAAGTCTGCGCTCTCAGGGCTTTGTCCGCGCCCGGATTGATGGGCTGGTGTGTGATCTGGATGACACGCCGACACTGGATAAACGTCGCAAACACACCATCGAAGTCGTGGTCGACCGCTTTAAGGTCAAAGAAGGCATCGAGCAGCGCCTGTCGGAGTCGCTTGAGGTCTGTCTTGAACTGAGTGACGGTCTTGTCGTTGTTGACTCTATGGATGAAGCGTCGGGCATGGAGCCGTTGCTGTTCTCGTCCAAGTTTTCCTGTCCGCACTGTGGTTACAGCATCACGGAGCTGGAGCCACGCCTGTTCTCATTCAATAACCCGGCGGGCGCTTGCCCGAGTTGTGATGGCCTGGGGGTTAAACAGTATTTCGATCCTGAGCGGGTCGTCCATGACGACACTCTGACCATCGGCGAAGGTGCAATACGCGGCTGGGATCGCCGCAGTGTGTATTACTTTCAGCTGTTGTCCGCCGTTGCAGAGCACTTTGGGTTTGATATTGACACCGCGCTGTGCGATCTGTCGGATGAGCATCGCAACGCCATCCTGCAGGGCACGGGCGATGAAGAGGTCAGTTTCATTTATGTGAATTCGCGGGGCGACCAGATTCGCAAGTCGCACCCGTTCGAGGGGGTGCTGCCCAACCTGGAGCGTCGCTACCGTGAAACCGATTCGCAGATGGTGCGCGAAGAACTGTCTAAATACCTGAGTATTCAGCCGTGTCCAAGCTGCCAGGGTTCGCGCCTGCGTCGTGAAGCGCGCAATGTGTTTATCGAAGATAAAACCATTCATGCCTGCACCGCCATGCCGGTGGAAGATGCTCACGCCTATTTCTCTGGTCTGACCATGGGTGGCCATAAGGGTGAAATCGCCGAAAAAATTCTCAAGGAAATCCGCGACCGCCTGCAGTTTCTGGTGAATGTCGGCCTGGAATATCTGACCCTGAACCGCAGCTCAGACACCCTGTCGGGTGGTGAAGCACAGCGTATCCGCCTGGCCTCACAGATCGGCGCCGGTCTGGTGGGTGTCATGTACATTCTCGATGAGCCATCAATTGGTCTGCATCAGCGTGACAACGACCGCCTCCTCAAGACCCTGTTTCATCTGCGTGATCTGGGCAACACTGTCATTGTGGTGGAGCATGATGAAGATGCCATCCGCAGTGCCGATCATCTGATTGATATCGGCCCGGGCGCAGGTGTTCATGGCGGTCAGATCATCGCTCAGGGCACGCCGGATGCGGTGATGAAAAACCCGGCATCAGTCACCGGCAAGTACCTGTCTGGAGAGAAAGGTATCGAGGTGCCCCAAAAGCGCACCCCTTACAACAAAGACAAAGAGCTGACGCTGAAAGGCGCCAGTGGTAACAACCTGAATAACGTCGACCTGACTCTGCCACTGGGCCTGATGACCTGTGTCACCGGCGTATCCGGCTCGGGTAAATCGACCCTGATCAACCGCACCCTGTATCCGTTGGCAGCCACGGCACTGAATTCGGCAACCACGCTGAAAGCCTCGCCGCATAAAGGCATAACCGGCCTGAAACAGCTGGATAAGGTGGTGGATATTGATCAGTCGCCGATTGGCCGCACGCCGCGCTCTAATCCGGCGACCTACACCGGAATCTTTACGCCGCTGCGTGAGCTGTTCGCCGGTACTCAGGAGTCCCGCTCCCGCGGTTATAAACCAGGCCGCTTTTCCTTCAACGTGAAAGGAGGGCGCTGCGAAGCCTGTCAGGGCGATGGCGTGATTAAGGTTGAGATGCACTTTCTTGCGGACATCTACGTGCCCTGTGATGTCTGTAAGGGTAAGCGCTACAACCGCGAAACACTGGATATCCGCTACAAAGGCAAAAACATCCACGAAGTGCTGGATATGACCGTCGAAGAGGCCCGCGAATTCTTCGATGCCATCCCGGCCGTTGCGCGCAAGCTGCAGACATTGATGGATGTAGGTCTCAGCTACATTCGCCTGGGGCAGTCAGCAACGACACTCTCAGGTGGTGAGGCTCAGCGCGTGAAACTGGCGAAAGAACTGTCCAAGCGCGATACCGGCAGTACGCTCTATATTCTTGATGAGCCGACCACAGGCCTGCACTTTTATGACATTGAGCAGCTGCTGGTGGTCCTGCATCGTCTGCGTGACCATGGCAATACCGTGGTGGTGATTGAGCATAATCTTGATGTGATCAAGACCGCTGACTGGATTGTCGACCTCGGCCCTGAAGGGGGATCGAAGGGCGGCTATATCATTGCCGAAGGTACACCAGAAGATGTGGTTGGCGTCGAAGCCTCCCATACCGGGCGCTTCCTGAAGCCGCTGCTTGAACGCGGCTGAGCAGGGTTCGGGCCGGTCTGTGAGTCACGGATGAGCAGGACTATTTGTGATGGCTGCGGCCGGCCTGAAACGGTCTGCCTGTGCAGTCATCTGTCGTTTTTCGATCTGCCGTTCAGACTCATCATCCTGCAGGATCCGGATGAGTCCCGCCATCCCTTATCCACCGCGCCACTGCTGCAGCGTATGGCGCGTGAGAGCTGTTTACTGGTGGGTGATACGTTTACGCCTGACGTGCTGCTGAAGGAGTGTCCGCCGGCATCGGTGGCTCTGTTATACCCATCCGACCAAAGCCCTCCTCTTGAGATCAGTCAGGCCCGCTCGCAGATTAAAACGGTATTGGTGTTGGACGGAACCTGGCGAAAGGCCCGACGGCTGATGTTGCGGAACCCCTGGCTGGATGCATTGCCAAGACTGGCTCTCACCCCCCAATCTCCCTCTCTCTATCTCAGGAAAAGCCCCAGAGCTGATGGCCTGAGCACGTTAGAGGCGGTGCTGACACTCGCCGATGAATGGCAGCCTGAACAGAATTTCATAGCAGGAGCCAGGGTGTTAAAGCGTATGGATGAGCTCCAGCAGTCCCGCCGACAACAATAAAAAAGCCCGCATTATGCGGGCCTGTTTACATTCAGTGCAGTATCACGCCTATGCTCTCACAGAGGTCCGACGTTCTCAGTCATGCTGGTGATGTGCTGGATCTGACGGTGAATCAAAGCTTCGGTTTTGTCCGGCAGGGTGTCCAGCCAGAAGCAGGGCTGGGTATCGCCATGCAGGTCTTTCACATCCGGACCTTTCTGCCAGATGATGTCATGGCCATTCTGCATCTGTTCAATCAGTGTCTGACTGACCATGACGCGGCGTTCTTCACTGTGATTGGCCAGATGATAGGCCCAGTGAATGGTGTCGCCGATCAGGCTGTATTGCGTTGAAACATTATCCTGCAGGGGCGCCATCAGTACCGGCCCCCAATGGG
>JBPEXS010000059.1:0-2491 GCA_052031325.1 Thalassolituus sp.
TGCAGTACAGGTTTGCAGCGTGACAGGATGTCGAGTGCTTGTTCACGGTTCATAGACGTTGCCGGTGTTAGTTTGTGTTCAGTGTAACTTAGAGCCAATTGTTCGCAAAATGTGCAGTCAGGGAATCATATTGCTTTGGGCGAGCGATAGTGTAGGGTTACACGCTTCGCGCTAACGCCAACCTACGGGGTTGCAGTTAAGCAAAACCATATAAAACGCCAGGCCTTCGCAGGCTCTGGCGTTTCCGCCCATTACCCATTACGTTACTGACCTACCCCACCCTTATGCTGGTAGTGAGAGAACAGCATGGTTTTCTGATCCACCATTCCAAAGACGGCCAGCGCATTCTCGTTTTTCATCATATCCGCAGAGGCCTGCTTTGCGGCGGCTTCGTCTTCCCAAGTGATAAATTCAATCCAGTGGCCGTTCTCTTCACTGTAGTAGTAATCACGTGACACAAAACCGGATGCTGTCTGAACAATGGGGTTCAGGTTCTGCATGGCGGTTTCTTGTGCGGAAAAGTCGATACCGGTCTGAAACTGCAGGGCAATGATCTCGAAGGTGTTGTTCTTGTTGGCGGCCGTTGCGTTAAGCGTTGAGGTCAGCATTTCTATATCTCCAGTTGATTTGGGTGTTTGTGCTTGTTTGTGGCGTTTGCCTTGGTACACATTCAGCGTATGCTTATTACCGACACTAAATGGCGGTTATTAAGTGGCGGTTATTAAGTGAGGCTGTTGATATTGAGCTTCAGGGGTATGTACGCGGGAGAGGAAGCTGGTGGCTAAAGGCAGTTTGCTGAATAAACAGAACCGGATGGATCGTCTGGTCGGGCTGTTGCGTCAGGATGAGATCTGGACGATGAAACGTCTGGCTGAGCAGCTGGAAGTCAGTGACCGTACGTTATTGCGTGATATCAATGAGCTGCGCGATCAGGGGTATCCGATTGAGGCTGAGCGCGGGCCCGGTGGTGGTGTCAGCCTGAACCGTCGTTGGGGTATCGATAAGTTGCGGTTGAATCAGGAGGAGGTGATCAGCCTGCTGGTGTCGCTGGCCATTACGGAGACCTTGAACAGCCCTTTGCTGGCAGAGCCGGTGCGCAGTGTACGGCAGAAGATGGCGCTGGGCCTGCCTGAGCATCAGCGGCAGGTCGTAAATCAGCTGCGCAAGCGCATTCTGGTGGGCGATCCGGCATCTGGTGAAATAAGTCAGACCTATCAACAACCCAGTGCGGCCATTACCCGGCAGGTGACCACCGGCTTTTTTGAGTTGGCCATGCTGGATATTGAATATGTCGCTGGCTCTGGTGCTGTGACGCAACGTCGTATTGAGCCGCAGTATTTATTCTTTAACTGGCCGGTCTGGTATTTGCTGGGCTGGGATCATCTGCGTGAAGCGCCCAGGGTGTTCCGTATTGACCGGATGCAGAAGGTGAGGGTGGCAGGGGAGCGCTTCAGGCCGCGAGCGAGGGCGCTGATTCTGGAAGGGCTGGATGATTACTACAGGTTGTTGTGAGGGCAGTGGATACATCGTGTACTGGATTGCCGAGTTGCTCTGCTCATCGCAATGACGGTGATAGGGCTAAACGGTGGTTAGGTTATGGATTCCCGCCTGTGCGGCAAAGACGTGAACCAGGGTAGAAAGCGGTTTTCAATTCATACGTCATCGCGAGCGTATGCGAAGCGATCCAGGGAGACATAGAGTTTCATACTGTCACTGGATTGCCGCCTCGCTATGCTTTTGCCTATGACGGTAGTGAATGCAGGGGTACAATGGATTGACGATTTTTTGCGCCCTGTTTAAACGTTGAAACCGAAGTGCGTGCCATCCGGAAGCTCAATATCGATCTTCAGTTTTCCTCCGGAGGCTTCTACGTAGCGTTTCAGAGATGAGAGCTTGAGGTCTCTTCCAGGCTTTTCCATATCGGATACCGTTGGCTGTTTGACGCCGAGCGCTTCTGCGATCTGCCCCTGGGTCAGATTCATCTTTTCACGTAGTTCTGCGAGGTGAATTTCCAGCAGGGTGTCTGCTGCGATTTTCCTGGCTTTGGCCACGACCTCAGGCTTTTCATTGGCGATGATGTCTTCCAGCTTCATGGAGTTACCTCGACTTCAATCTGTTCAGATGTTCGGTAGATTCCCGATCTGCTATCGGGATCATTGTTTTATAAAATCGCTTTTCGTTGCCGGTTTTGTTGCCAGCGCAGAGTAGGATTGCTTTTCGTTCCGGATCAAACGCAAAGAATGCACGAATCGGGTCTCCTTTGCTTCGCACCCTAAGCTCTTTCATGTTGTTGTGGATCGAACCTTTCACAGTATCTGCGTACGGACGCGGTAGATTCGGCCCTCTTTGCTGAAGCTGCATCATGGCGGCCAGCACATTGGCACGTTCATCATCTGTCAGGTTGGCATACCAGTCATCAAACCATTCGGTGGTTTCAACGCTCCACATGACTCATCCTTGTCGTGTGTATAGGTATTAGTCTATATAGGTT
>JBPEXS010000590.1:0-1171 GCA_052031325.1 Thalassolituus sp.
GTGAGACCATTTCACCGTTCAGGCGCCAGCGCAGCAGAGCTTCTGCGCCAATAATCTGGCCATCACTGAGCCGGTTCTTGGCCTGCAGAAACACCATAAAGCCATGCCCGGAGTGGGCATCACGCTGCAGGGCAAACGCCAGTTCGCGTTTGCGTTTCAGGCTGTTATTGAGTTTGTCATCGTATTCTTCGCAACGTCCCGGCGTGGTCTGGCAGATGTGCAGCAATGCCAGGGTGGCATCGTGAATAATACTCATGGCGCTGTCGTCACGTTCAGACAGTTCAATCAATACGGACGAGGGCGTCAGTGGCACCTCAAGGTCACCAATTCTGACCGGTGTCAGCAGGGCACTGCTGATGGCGTCAGTCAGCTGGTTTTTGTCGCTAGACAGCACACCAAAGCTGCCATCCGCCATAATGACAGTTTCCGCATTGCGGCTGTGCTGTTTCAGGCGATTGTGGATTTCACGGATCAGAGAAACGGTATTGGCAGGCCCGTACTGGGCAAAAAAGCTCTGGAACGAACCTATGGTCACCAGCGCCAGACAACCGGGGTTGGGGGAACCCAACCGCTCTTTCAGCAGACGGGCACAGGCATTGAGGTTGGGCAGGTCGAAAATCGGATCGGTATGGGCTTTATGCTCCAGCGTTTCCAGCAGAGTGACGTTCTCGTAACCGATGGCAATGTTGGTGGCAAACAGACGCAGCAGATCCAGGTCATCTGATGAGGGGATGCGGGTGGTTTCCAGCACAATATGGAGCGGATTGCGTTCATCAGAGCTGAAGCTCATAAACATAAAGCCGTGGGTGAACAGAGGTTCCTGGCTGTCGCTGGTATAGCCCAGCAGTTTCATCACTTCCATATCGTGCGAGCGCACACGACGGCCATTCAGGTGAGCAAAGCGCCCGGTGGAGCTGACAATCCGTCGCTCGGTGAGGATATCGTCTTCCATCTTTTCCAGGCAGACAAAACCCGACGAGGTGGTGCGCAACATGGCAGCTACCTGAATCAGAATTCCCTCAGAGAAGAGCTGCAGATTACTGCGCTGAAACACCTCGCGGGCACTGCGGATCACCATTTCCAGACCTTTGCGGCTACGGGCCAGGGTGTGCATATGGTCGTAAGAACGGATGGAGGAGGTCAGCACCGCGATCAGTCGTGAACGGTTCAG
>JBPEXS010000591.1:0-1701 GCA_052031325.1 Thalassolituus sp.
GAATTTGGAGCGGGAAAGGAGGCTCGAACTCCCGACCCCAACCTTGGCAAGGTTGTGCTCTACCAACTGAGCTATTCCCGCTTAATGCACTTCAAAAATGGCATCCCCAAGGGGATTCGAACCCCTGTTACCGCCGTGAAAGGGCGGTGTCCTAGGCCTCTAGACGATGGGGACGTCTCAAGAAGTGGTGCGCATTCTAGGGATGACCCCGGGGTTCGTCAACCCCTATGTGAAGTTTTTTTTAAAAAAGCTAAGTTATTGGTTTTTATCCAATTCTTTCTCAATGTGCTTGCGCAGGGATTCAGGCTTATCGGTCGGTGCAAAACGCCCTGCCACTTCACCTGAACGACCGATCAGGAATTTAGTGAAGTTCCATTTGATGCCTTCAGTACCAAACAGGCCTGGTGCAGCTTTCTTCAGTCCCTGATACAGAGGGGCAGCGTTATCACCATTCACATCGATCTTGGCGAACATAGGAAATGACACACCATAGTTCTTCTGACAGAAGGCTCCGATCTCAGATTCGCTCCCGGGCTCCTGCTTACCGAACTGGTTACAGGGAAAGCCCAGAACCACCAGACCTTTGTCGGCGTATTCCTTGTAGAGATCTTCCAGGCCTTCGTACTGGTAGGTAAAGCCACACTTACTGGCGGTGTTCACAATCAGCACAACTTTGCCTTCGTAGGCTTTCAGGTCCTGCATCTCGCCACTCAGGAGTGGCATGGAGTGTTCGAGTACTGACATAGGGTCTGCTCCTAAACGATTATTTTTTTAATGGTCGCCATGACTATACACAATCTTTGCAGAAAAAAGTGTGTCACCCTGTCAACGGATTCTGACCTGCCCCGTTATATAGGGTGTGCAGGCAATGATCCTGCAGAGCTTAAACTCATAAGCAAAGTCACCATCAGCAAAGAAGCTGAAAGGAGAACGACAATGAAACAGCGTAATCATTTTGCAACGCTCGCACTGGGTATTACGGCCGCGGCTCTGTTAACCGCAGGTGTCACTCACGCCGATCCTGTGCGCAAAGAAATTTCCAGCAGCGTGAGCCGCACGGGTCCAAATCACACCATGAACCGCGACACTAAGCTGTCCGCCGGTGAAAATGCGCTGAAGCGCCAGCACGCCCTCACCGTTGATGGCCAGACGGCTCAGCGTGATGTCGAGCTGAGTGCCGATAAAGCCAGCAAAACCGTGACCCGCTCCGCCACTACGACCGGCCCGGATGGCGCTGAATATTCAACCACCAACTCCGTGACGGTACCGGATGTTAACCGCACGGTTGAATCTGAGCTGGATACTGAGACCGGCACCTACAGCCGCACCGTGACCACTGAAGTGAACGACCAGACCACATCCGTGACGCGCGGAGCCAGTGTCTCTGAAGGCAGTGCGGCCGTCAGTAATGCACGCACGGTCAATGGTAAAACCGTCGCCGCTGAAAAGTCCGCGGAACTGGATAAAGAAGCTGATACTCTCAGCACCAGCACCACGGTAACGGGTCCTGACGGTAAGCAGTACAACAAAGAAACTGTTCGCCAGATGGTGACCGGCGCGGAATAAGCGTCGTCACGGTTTCTGTCAGAGATGCGTTGCTGAACCTGAGTCCCCGCAAAGGAAATCGAAGGAATTCACAACGTGTCTCCGATGGAAACTTTCCTGGCCAGTATCGAACGCCGTGCTTATCGCACGGCGTTA
>JBPEXS010000592.1:0-1271 GCA_052031325.1 Thalassolituus sp.
ACCGGCGCGAGCAGACTGGCGGCCAGCTGAGCGGCTTCATCCTGAACACTGATATGACCTTCAGCAAAACCGGGCAGGCTGTGGACATCGCAGGGCTGTTCCAGAATCACGCCATCCTGACTGAAGGGTGCCGGGCTGGCAGGAATCTCAGCTTCAGAGAGTCGCTGCAGATAGTCATCGCGGCTGCAATGGCGGCGGTTAACCCGCAGTGTCATCGGGGCGCGTTCATTGTTGGCGTCGAGAATAGATTGCCACTGCTCAGGCCAGGCTTTGGTCAGCATTTTTACCAGCCATTTCGGGTGGCTGGTGGCGGTGACCGGGTTGTCATCCAGTGGCTTCAGCAGCGCTTCGTATTCACGGCCATAACGCCGCAGGCAGGCGTTGATTACCGGCTTGGCGTAGCCTTTACCCATTTCTTCGCAGACATCGACGGTGGCGTGCACCGCTGCATGAGGGGCTTTGCCCTGAATATTCAGTTGATAGAGGCCGATCAGCAGCAGTGCATTCAGATCCTGATCTTCGTCGCCGAACGGGTTCTTCAGAAGGATTTTGGCCAGCGCATTGAGGCGGTAGTACCAGCGGCAGGTGCCCTGAGTCAGCTCGCGGTAAAAGCTGCGGTCATCGTCGCTGACGTTCTGTTCGGTTACCGGTAGTACCTGATTCAGCGAGCGACCAGCGAGGACCTCAGCCACTGAATTGGCGGCGGCATGGCGGGCACTGAGTACCTGCTCGCGGCCGAAACGGCCGTAGAGAGAACGGCTCAATGCTCTGGTCCACTGAACTGGATACCAACTTCAAACCGCTGTGGCTGACCGTTGATGATATCGGCGACGCGCATCGGTTTTTTGCCCGGCAGCTGGATTTGGGTCAGCAGCAGTTGCGTACCTTCCCCGCAGGTGACGACAAGGCCATCTGCAGACACGGCGCTGAGGGTGCCCGGTGCCTGGGGAGAACTGGCGTTGGCTGTGATCTCAGCGTTGAGTACCCGGATGCGGTCCTTGCCCTGCAGGCAGAAGGCCATGGGGAACGGATTAAAGGCCCGGATACGGCGGTCGAGCACGTCAGCTGCCTGCGTCCAGTCGATCAGGGCTTCTTCTTTACTCAGCTTGTGGGCATAACAGGCCAGGTTGTCGTCCTGTACTTCGGGCTTGAGTGAACCCTGCTCGGCCTGAGTCAGTGTCTGCAGCAGAGCATCCGGGCCCATATCGGCCAGACGGTCGTGCAGGCTGCCACCGGTGTCGTCAGCATGAATCGGGGTAAAGACTTTGTTG
>JBPEXS010000593.1:0-1687 GCA_052031325.1 Thalassolituus sp.
CCTGCCGGTATGGTCGCCAGAATGACATACCAGCCAAGACGTCCCTGAGTATCCGGCTGACGGCTGAAGCCTGTGGTCAGCCAACCCTGAGCGATGGAAAAGACATCCCGGCGAAAATACATCAGGACCGCAAGCAGAGTCCCGATATGCACCGCCACATCAAATGCCAACCCCTGATCAGACCAGCCCAGTACCTGCGATGGCAGAATAAGGTGTGCCGAACTCGAGATGGGCAGGAATTCCGTCAGCCCCTGAATCAGGGCGAGAATAATAATCTGCAGGGTATCCATGAATGATCAGCCCTTGTTTGGGTTCAGAAGGGAGGGTTGCTCACTGAGCTTTTTCCACGCAACTGAATTACGCAGATAGACCGGCGGATGCTGGGACGGATCATCAAACAATCCGTCTTCCCAGGCCTGCCGGACGAGATTGATCATAAACCGGGCTTCTGGCTGAATATGATTCAGCGTTTGCTCACACCCGCTAAAAGCAGGCAACTGAAGACCGGTGCCGGCCAAGAGGCCAGACCATTCGCCGATGATTTGCAGGCATTCCTCAGGCGAGCCGACACGCTCATCCGCCAGTGAAACAGAACGGTCTTTATCCACACTGAACTGTCCCCAGAAGACCTCGCCCATATGGGCATCCATCAGGGTCATACAATTAATCTGCTCCGCGGTTTCATCCGGGCATTCTGCAGCGACGGCCTGAGCCATGGCCTGCAATGCCGAAATACCGCATACCGGAATACCGAGGCCAAGACTTAAGCCCTGAGCCACCGAAACCGCAATACGGATTCCTGTGAAGGAGCCCGGTCCACGGCCGAATGCCACACCATTCAGGTCCTGCCGCTGAATTCCTGATTCACTGACAATTTCATCCACCATTTCAAGCAGCCTCTGTGCATGACGGCGGGGCTGTGCTTCAGTTTTCCAGTAGTCACCATTATCTGTCAGCAGAGCAACTGAACAGAGAGAAGATGAGGCATCCAGAACAAGTAAATTTGGCATACATTAGAACCCGGTAAACGCGCTGGCATTATATCAGTCAGACAACTGGCTGCAGAAAATGAAGACGAAAAAAAACCGGCAATCTGCCGGTTTTTTTAAAACAGCAGATTTTAATCCTCTGTTTTAGGAGTATCAGCTGTTGGGGCAGCTGGTGCTTCAGACGGGCTTGGAGCTGGAGCTGGAGTCGGTGCAGGAGCAGGCTTAGCAGCTTCTGCTGGTTTTGCCGGAGTCGCTGCCTTCGCTGGACGACCACGCTTCTTAGGTGCAGCAGTTGCGGCCTTAGGTTTAGCAGCTGGCTTTTTAACGGCTGGCTTCTTAGCAGCAGGCTTTTTAGCAGTCGTTTTCTTTTCTGCGGCTGGCTTAGCAGCTGCAGCACTGGTTGCTTTCGCCGGACGACCACGCTTTTTAGGTGCAGTAGCTGTTGCAGTGGCGGTTTTTGCGGCTGTTGCTTTAGCCGGGCGACCGCGCTTTTTAGGTGCCGCAGTTGTTGCAGTGGCTGTTTTCGTAGTTGTTGCTTTAGCCGGACGACCACGCTTTTTCGGAGCAGCCGTCGTTGATGCTGCTGCGGTTTTAGCCGTTGTTGCTTTAGCGGGGCGACCACGCTTTTTCGGAGCAGCGGTTTTCGCTGCTGTTGCTGTGGTGGCTGTAGATGCTTTCGCCGGACGGCCACGTTTTTT
>JBPEXS010000594.1:0-6678 GCA_052031325.1 Thalassolituus sp.
AACCGAAACCTGATTTGAGGAGCCGACTGTGGCAAATTCCGCTGGTTCTCGTAAACGCGCCCGTCAGGCTGTCAAGCGCCGCGCCCGTACTATGGCACTGCGTTCCATGGTGCGCACTTACGTTAAAAAAGTACACGCTGCTGTAGCAACCACTGATTACGATCAGGCTCAGGCTGCATACACCAAAGCTCAGCCATACATCGACAAGATGGTTAACAAAGGCATCATGCACAAGAATGCTGCTGCCCGCGTTAAGAGCCGTCTGAACGCTCGCGTTTACGCTCTGAAAGGCTGATACAGCCTGCTTCTCCGGTCGCTCAGGTGACCGGGAGTAGCAAACGACTGCACAGCTGCTGTTCAGTCGATATCATAGAAAACCCGCCATGGCGGGTTTTTTTGTGTTCCCCGGAGAACCATCAGTATGTCCGGCAATACGGATCAGGAACCGCAAGCGCCAGAGCCTAAAAAGGCCAGTCTGCTGCGCTCGTCATCCATCGTCAGTGCCATGACGCTGTTCAGCCGTGTCTTTGGTCTGGTGCGTGATATCGTGGTGGCACAGTACTTCGGTACCCGTGCTGACCCTTTCTTTGTCGCCTTTAAAATCCCCAACTTCTTCCGCCGCCTGTTTGCCGAAGGGGCGTTTTCCGTCGCCTTTGTGCCGGTGCTGAGTGAGTACCGCACGCAGCGCGGTCTGGATGAGGTTAAACTGCTGATCTCGCGGGTCTCTGGCGTGCTGGGGGCTGTGCTGCTGGCGGTGACTGTGGTGGCCATGCTGCTGGCGGACTACCTGCCGTACCTGTTTTCACCCGGTTTCCGCAGTGATCCGGAGAAGTTTGCTCTGACCGGCGACCTGCTGCGCATCACCTTTCCGTACCTGTTGTTTATCTCGATGGCGGCCTTTGCCAGCAGTGTGCTCAATGCCTATGGACGCTTTGCCGTACCGGCGATTACGCCCGTGCTGCTGAATCTCGTGCTGATTGCCGCGACGCTGTTCTTCACCGGCTATTTTGAAGAGCCTCTGTTTGCGCTGGCTTGGGGGGTGTTCTTTGCCGGGCTGTTCCAGTGGGTGTTCCAGCTGCCGTTTCTGGCGCGTCTGGGTCTGCTGACCATGCCGGTGGTGTATCGAAATGATGAGGGTGTAAAACGCATTACCACGCTGATGATTCCGGCGCTGTTCGGGGTATCTGTCAGTCAGATCAACCTGTTGTTAGACACGCTGCTGGCATCCTTTCTTGAAAGCGGCAGCGTCAGCTGGCTGTATTACTCTGACCGTCTGAACAACCTGCCGATGGGGATTTTTGCCGTCGCTATTGGTGTGGTGATTCTCCCCGCTTTGTCCGGTAAGCACGCTGAGAAAGACTCGCAGTCCTTTACCCGCACCCTCGACTGGGCGGTACGTCTGGTATTTCTGATTGCCACTCCGGCGGCGCTGGCGCTGGCGCTGCTGGCGACACCGCTGATGTCGACCATTTTCTATCACGGCGAAATCACTGCGTACGACATCGGCAAGATGACCCTGAGTCTGCAGGCTTACGCATCGGGTCTGCTGGCCTTTATGCTGATCAAGGTACTGGCCCCCGGCTATTACGCCCGTCAGGACACAAAGACACCGGTGAAAATCGGCATTCAGGCCATGATCGTCAATATGGTACTGAACCTCGCCTTAGTCGGCCCGCTGGATCACGTTGGTCTGGCGCTGGCGACGTCTCTCTCGGCTTACTACAACCTCTTCATGCTCTACCACGGACTACGGGTGGCCGGTGTCTATCAGCCGCAGCCAGGGTGGGGGCGTTTCCTGTTCTCGCTGTTGCTGGCCAATGGTTTGTTGGGCGCCGTGAGCTTCTGGCTGATGGGCGCCAACAGTGACTGGCTGGAGTGGGGTCTGTGGATGCGTGTCGGTCAGCTTGCGCTGGTGGTTGTGGCTGGAATTGTGGTGTATTTCGCGACGATGGCGCTCATGGGCCTGCGCCCACGCCACCTGAAAGGCGATTTATTCTGAGACAGTGGGTTCCGGGCGGGTTCCCCTCCCGGAAAGCGCTGTAACCTACACGCCTCCTTGGCTATAATTCAGCACCTTTGAAAACTACCTGCGTTGCTTCCGGGGCGTTTAAAAAAAGGCTCAGAATGCTCATTTACGACTTGTAAACTGCGCTTCTTCGTCTTTTTTTGCCTACCAGAACCGGCCTCGGTTACGTTTTCAAATACCGTTTTTAAACGATGTTTTAATTTTTGAAGAGTGATAACTGAGTTCTGATGCGTCTGTTCCGTGGCCTGTCGAATGTGCCGGACAACTTTACCGGGTGTGTAGCCTCCATCGGCAACTTCGATGGTCTTCACCTTGGGCATCAGCGCATCCTGCAGGAACTCAAACGGGCAGCTGTTGAAGACGACCTGCCTTCGCTGGTGATTCTGTTTGAACCTCAGCCAAAAGAGTTTTTCGCCCCACAGGCCGCGCCAGCCCGGCTGGCGAATTTCCGTGATAAGTTTCAGGATCTGAAAGAAGCTGGAATCGAGTATCTGTTGGTACTGCCGTTCAACCAGAATCTGCGCAGCATGTCGGCCGATGGCTTTATCCATGACATCCTGATCAACCGTCTGCGCATCCGTCATCTGATTGTCGGCGACGACTTCCGCTTTGGTGCTGACCGCAGCGGCGACTTTGGCCTGCTGCGTCAGGCCGGCGAGGCCGAGGGCTTTACCGTTGAGCGCTCCCAGACTTTCACTGTCGGTGATGACCGCTCCAGCTCCACCCGTGTGCGTGAAGAACTGGCGCAGGGTCAGATGGTGAACGCCGCCGAATTGCTGGGCCGGCCTTACAGTATGCGGGGGCGTGTCGCTTATGGACGTCAGCTGGGCCGCACACTGGATACTCCGACAGCCAACGTACTGGTTAAGCGCCTGCACCTGGCGACGACGGGTGTGTTTGCGGTGCAGGTAACCCACGTTGAGAGCGGCGAAGAATACAACGGTGTGGCCAACCTTGGGGTCAAACCGACGGTGACAGAGACACCGGAACCCTCACTGGAAGTGCACCTGTTCGGCTTCAGTGGTGACCTCTACGGTCAGCACCTGCACGTGAAGCTGCTGCACAAAATCCGTGATGAGAAAAAATTTAACCATATTGATGAGCTGAGGGACGCCATCGCAGCGGACAAACAGGCGGCAAAGACGTATTTTGCCGCCCGTCCGGATGCGTTCCGCTTTTAAAGAAAGATAAGAGCTATGAACGATAAAGTGGAAAGCCAGTACAAGTCGACGCTGAATCTGCCCGATACCGATTTCCCGATGCGCGGAAACCTGGCCAAACGCGAGCCTGATCTGCTGGCCCGTTGGGAAAAAAACGGTCTCTACCAGAAAATCCGTGAAGCCCGTGCCGGACGCGACAAATTCATCCTGCACGATGGCCCTCCATACGCCAACGGCAACATCCACATCGGTCACGCGGTGAACAAGATCCTCAAGGATGTGATTGTGAAATCACAGACCATGAGCGGCAAAGACGCGCCTTATATTCCGGGCTGGGACTGCCACGGTCTGCCGATCGAACTTAAAGTTGAAGCCGAAGTGGGCAAGGTGGGTGACAAGGTTAGCGCCAGCGAATTCCGCACTCACTGTCGTGAATACGCCGCCCGTCAGGTCGACGGTCAGCGCAAAGACTTCAAACGTCTCATGGTGTTGGGTGACTGGGATAACCCTTACCTGACCATGGACTTCAAGTTCGAAGCCGACATCATCCGGACTCTGGGTAACATCATTGACAAAGGTCACCTGCAGAAAGGCTTCAAGCCGGTCAACTGGTGCCCGGACTGCGGCTCTGCATTGGCTGAAGCCGAAGTCGAATATCAGGACAAAAAGTCCGTCGCCATCGATGTGAAATTCCCGTTTGCCGATACTGCTGCACTGTCTGCAGCCTTTGGTATTGGTCCGGTGAAACTGCCGGTCAGCATCGTTATCTGGACCACAACGCCGTGGACGCTGCCGTCCAACGAAGCTGTGTCGGTGCATCCTGATCTGGAATACTCACTGGTCAGCACCGGTGACGAAATCCTGCTGCTGGCTACCGACCTTATTGGCGACGCCATGGCCCGTTACGGCATTGAATCTTTCGATGTCCTGGCGACGTCACCGGGTAAGGCCTTTGGTCAGCTGCCAGAGCAGGAAGCTGCTCCGTTTATGGTTCAGCATCCGTTTATGACTGCTGCTGATGGCAGCGCGAAAATGGTGCCTGTGATCACCGGTTCGCACGTGACAGCAGATTCCGGTACCGGTGCCGTGCATACGGCACCTATGCACGGTGTGGACGACTATCAGGTGTCCAATGTCTACGGCGTCCGCTCTGAGCAGATGCTGGTCGACAGTGCCGGTAATTTTATCGACACCCCGGCGCTGCAGGCACTGGAACTGACTGGCCTGAGCACCGCCGACAAAGGCAACTTCCGTGTACTGGGTATTCTCAACGAGAAGGGTGCGCTGCTGAAGAAAGCCAACATCACCCACAGCTACCCACACTGCTGGCGTCATAAATCACCGATCATCTTCCGTGCAACCCCGCAGTGGTTCATCAGCATGGAACAGAACGGACTACTGGAGCAGGCCATGCATGAGGTGGAGAACACCGTTGAATGGCGTCCGTCCTGGGGTAAAGCCCGTATTGAAGGCATGATGACCGGCCGCCCGGACTGGTGTATCTCACGTCAGCGTACCTGGGGTGTGCCGATTGCGTTGTTCGTCCATAAAGACACCAGTGAACTGCACCCGCGCAGCGCTGAGCTGATTGAACTGGTGGCGCTGAAAGTCGAAGGCAAAGGCATTGATGCCTGGTTCGACCTGGAGCCATCTGAGCTGCTGGGTGATGAAGCCGCTGATTACGTCAAAGTCGTTGATACTCTCGACGTCTGGTTCGACTCCGGTGTGACTCACACCGCGGTGTGCAAATCACGTCCTGAGCTGCAGTTCCCGGCGGATCTGTACCTCGAAGGCTCGGATCAGCACCGTGGCTGGTTCCAGTCGTCGCTGCTGACCAGTGTCGCCGCTTACGGTCATGCACCCTACAAAACCGCACTGACCCACGGTTTCACCGTCGATGGCGAAGGCCGCAAGATGTCCAAATCGCTGGGCAACACGGTTGAGCCACAGAAAGTCATCAACCAGCTGGGTGCTGACATCCTGCGCTGGTGGGTGGCGGATACCGATTACTCTGGCGAGATGACCGTCTCTGACGAGATTCTCAAGCGTAACGCCGATGCTTACCGTCGGGTACGTAATACCTGCCGCTTCCTGCTGGCCAACATCAATGGCTTTGATCCGAAAACCGATATGGTGGCCGGTGATCAGCTGCTGCCGCTGGATGCCTGGATGGTGGCGCACACTCAGCGCCTGCAGGAACGGGTGATTGGCTTCTATCAGCGTTACGACCTCAAGTCGCTGACCAAAACTCTGATGAACTTCTGCGTGGCCGAGCTGGGTGGTTTCTACCTTGATGTCATCAAAGACCGTCAGTACACCTGTAAGGCCGACAGCCTGCCACGTCGCAGTGCCCAGACCGCGCTGTACCATGTGACGGAAGCCATGGCCCGCTGGATCGCGCCGATACTGTCGTTCACCGCCGAAGAAATCTGGGATGCCCTGCCAGCCCCGGTTGCTTCAGAGCGTGAAGAGTCTGTGCTGCTGGCCGAGTGGTATGTGGACTTTCCACAGCTTTCAGAAACCGGTTTCGATGAAGCTTACTGGCGCACCCTGATGGATGTGAAAGAAGCCGTGAATGGAGTGCTGGAAAAGGCCCGTAACGAGAAGCGCATCGGTGCCTCTCTGGGTGCTGAGGTGACGCTCTATGCCGCGGATGAGCTGAAAGCCTCACTGGACCGTTTAGGCGATGAACTGCGCTTTGTGCTGATCACGAGCGCTGCGACGGTGCTGCCACTGGAAGATTCCGGTGAAGAAACCGAACTTAAAGGCCTGCGCGTCAGTGTCGCGGCGTCTGAAGCTGAGAAGTGCGAGCGTTGCTGGCACCACAGCGACACGGTAGGCGATAACGAACAGCATCCGACGCTGTGCGGCCGCTGTGTCGAGAACGTCGAGGGTGACGGTGAAGTCCGTCATTACGCCTGATGTCTGAGACTCTGCAGAAAGCCGGTCGCTCGCCTTTAGTCTGGTTGTGGCTGGCGCTGCTGGCGATTGTGCTGGATCAGGTCACCAAGCAGATGGCCGAGGCCATGCTGACCTACGCCCATCCGGTCTACATTCTGCCGGTGCTGGACTTTACGTTGCTGTACAACAAGGGCGCGGCGTTCAGTTTCCTGGCCGATCAGGAAGGCTGGCAGCGCTGGCTGTTCACTGCCATTTCTGTGGGTGTATCCATCATGTTGCTGGTGTGGCAGGCACGACTGCCACGCGGTTCAGTGTGGCTGCCGATTGCCCTGAGTCTGGTGCTGGGTGGTGCCATCGGTAATCTCATCGACCGTGTGCTGCACGGCCATGTGATCGACTTTATCTCCGTGCACTGGAGTAACAGTTATTTCCCGGCCTTTAATATTGCCGACTCAGCGATTACGCTGGGAGCTATTATGCTGGCACTGGACGTGTTCCGCGAAATCCGTCAGGACATGCGTCAGGCCCGCTCCACTTCGGATTGATCAGGTTCAGATTATGAGTTCTGCAAGCATTTTTCCTGGCAGCCGC
>JBPEXS010000595.1:0-2243 GCA_052031325.1 Thalassolituus sp.
CCATAAATTCGAGCAGGCGCAGATCCTGCTCGATGGTGTGTTCGATCCCCGGGCGGACGATTTTAACCACCACTTCTTTGCCGGCATCGCTGTCGTTCTCAGGGAACAGGCGCGCGGCATGCACCTGAGCAATGGAGGCGGATGCCATTGGCTCGCGGGAGAATTCGGCAAACAGCTCGTCGACGTTGGCGCCGAGCTGAGACTCAATCAGTGCTACGGCTTTTTCAGACGGAAACGGCGGCACTTTGTCCTGCAGTTTTACCAGCTCGGCAATGATATCGGCGGGAATCAGATCAGGTCGTGTCGACAGGATCTGACCGAACTTGATGAAAATAGGCCCAAGGGATTCCAGCGCCAGGCGCAGACGTGCACCACGAGACAGTTTGCCGACCGGGTTCAGACGCCAGGGTGCCAGCCACAGCAGAATACGCAGCTTCAGCGGCAACTGCTCAAGGGGTACCAGTGCATCCAGCCGGTAACGGGTAAAGACGAACATAATGCGCCACAGACGCCAGAGATTACCCACGCTGGTTCCTTACTGATCCTGATCCGGTTGATGATTTTTGTCGGTGGCTACATCGGTTGATGAGATGCTGTCTTGCTGTTCCAGACGGGCGAGACGCGCTTCCAGGCGATCGCAGGCGAGACGCAGGCGGTCAACGTCCTGACTGAATTCCTGCTGCAGTACCGGTGCTGCAATCATGTCAGATTCATCCTGCAGGTAATCCCGTCCCGCCTGTTTCAGTGTGCCTGAGGTGCGTTCGCCCCAGCGCAGAAAGCGTCGGAACTGACTGCCGATCTGGTGCGCCAGCAGACCACCGGTGAGGGGGGAGATAAAGGACTCCCAGTCCATATCGGCGGACTGCAGAATGCGGGTCACTGACAGTGCGAAATCGGTATCGCCGTCAATCTCAATATCACTCTTCATCAGCACACTGACTTTATCGTCAGCACGGGCCAGTGTCAGGAATGCATTCACGCTGCCGCGCAGGATGACATCAGCACAGAGCAGCTGATCGTCCTGGTTCTGGCTCAGGCCCAGCTCAGGCCCGTCCGGGAGAAAGCGGACCGAGATACGGGCGTAACCCGACACATCCAGGGCCATAACCCGGCCTTGATGGGTCTGCAACTTACGCCGTGTCAGCGGGGCATGGCGCAGCATGTGATGCAGCGTATGCTCCGCCGGAATCAGCAGCGCCTGAGTCAGAACCGCTGACGACATCAGGGTTTAACACCCCGGTGCAGCGCCACGACGCCACTGGTCATGTTGTGATAGCTGCAGCGCACCAGGCCGGCATCTTCCATCATGCCTTTCAGGGTTTCCTGATCCGGATGCATACGGATGGATTCGGCCAGGTACTTATAACTCTCTGAGTCGTTGGCGACCAGCTTGCCCATAAACGGCAGGGCACTGAAGGAGTATAGATCGTAGGCTTTGCTGACCAGTGGGTTCACCGGTTTTGAGAATTCCAGCACCAGCAGGCGGCCACCGGGTTTCAGCACCCGCGCCATGGAGCGCAGAGCCTTGTCTTTGTCAGTGACATTGCGCAGACCAAAGGCGATGGTAATGACATCGAAGCTGTTGTCTTCGAAAGGCAGGCACTCAGCATTGGCCTGAACGTATTCAATGTTACCGGTATAGCCCTGATCGGTCAGGCGATCGCGGCCGACATTGAGCATGGACGAATTGATATCAGCCAGTACCACGCGGCCTTTTTCACCGACGATGGTTGAGAATTTTCGGGTCAGGTCGCCAGTGCCGCCAGCAAGGTCCAGCACGGAGTTACCCGGGCGCACACCACTCATATCAATGGTGATGCGCTTCCACAGACGGTGAATGCCCATGGACATAAGGTCGTTCATCAGGTCGTATTTCGCAGCAACTGAATGGAACACATCTGCGACTTTGCCCGCTTTCTCTTCAACATCTACGGTTTCATAACCGAAGTGTGTGGTTTTCTCATTGGACATTATTCATGGGCCCTGGTGTCTCCTGATCAGGCGGTCATTCTAACCATCCGCATTCGGATTGTCTTGTAGCGTCGGCCTATCTTGTGCTGTACAGCCCTAAGGGTATTGAGGCACTCTTGGCAGGGTGTCTGTCAGGGACACGGATTCAACCCATCAACCGGAGATGTACTGATGAACCTGATACCGAAGGCGGTGACGCTGATTTTCTGGATACTGGTGTTAATGGCCTGGACTCAGGGCTGGGATGGCGCGCTGGGCTGGTTGCCCGGTCT
>JBPEXS010000596.1:0-2914 GCA_052031325.1 Thalassolituus sp.
GTTTTCTGGATGTTCTTCTGCCAGATACGCACAGTGCAGATACCGTCATCGGGAATGCGCTCGTCGTCAATCAGGCCCTGGCTGATGGCAAAAGCACCGACTGCCGCAGTCAGGTTGCCGCAGTTACCGGACCAGTCGACAAAAGCGCGGTCAATCGCTACCTGACCAAACAGGTAATCAACGTCGTGATCGTCCTTCTCGCTTTTGGCCAGAATCACAGTCTTGGAAGTACTGGAAGTCGCACCGCCCATACCATCAATCTGCTGACCATACGGGTCCGGGCTGCCAATGGTACGCAGCAGGATCTTATCCCGTGCTTCACCCGGTACCTGAGCCTCTACCGGCAGGTCGATCAGGTTAAAGAACACCCCTTTTGAAGTGCCACCACGCATATAGGTCGCGGGGATTTTAATCTGTGGTTTGTGAGTCATTTACTTACACTCGTTTAGGTCGGAAGTCAGACGCCTGACGCCAGACGCTGCCATCCAGAATTTTTTAGTCTGAAGTATCTGAACAATAAGACTTGTTGGCCGGACGACAGACGTCCGACTAACTTGCCACACCGCTCTGGCAACCCAGACCACTTCAAGTCCCTTTAAGGCATTGAAAGGAAAAAAGAATCGCCATCAGCGATGCCCAACCTTCAGTATTCCTAACGCCATGAAGCGTCGGCGAGGCAGTCAGAGCAAGGCGCAGGTTATCCGGAACGCGCAGCGTACAGGGAGTACGTGAGCATTTCCGGATGTTCTGCAACACAGCTCTGGCAACGCAGCCAGCTTCAAACGGCCTCAGGCGCCCTTAAGAAAATCCTTGGCGAATTTTTGTAAGACCCCTCCGGCCTCGTATACACGCACCTCTTCCGCCGTATCCAGACGACAGGTCACAGGCACTTCCAGGGTCTCACCGCTCTGGCGATGAATCACCAGGGTCAGATCACCACGGGCAGTACGCTCACCGGTCACGTCGTAGGTTTCAGTACCATCCAGTTCCAGCGTTTTACGCGTGGTGCCTTCTTTGAACTGAACCGGCAGTACGCCCATACCGATCAGGTTGGTACGGTGGATACGCTCAAAGCCTTCAGCAACGATGACTTCAACACCGGCCAGACGCACACCTTTCGCCGCCCAGTCACGGGATGAACCCTGACCATAGTCAGCACCGGCAACGATGATCAGCGGCTGCTTGCGCTCCATGTAGGTCTCAATGGCTTCCCACATACGGGTCACCTTGCCTTCCGGCTCGATACGCGCCAGAGAGCCCTGCTTCACTTCACCGTTCTCAATCACCATTTCGTTCATGAGTTTCGGGTTAGCCAGCGTGGCACGCTGAGCCGTCAGGTGGTCACCACGGTGCGTGGCGTACGAGTTGAAGTCTTCTTCTGGCAGACCCATTTTGTGCAGGTATTCACCGGCAGCACTGTTCATCAGAATCGCATTCGATGGAGACAGGTGGTCGGTGGTGATGTTGTCTGGCAGCAGTGCCAGCGGACGCATGCCCTTCAGCGTGCGCTCAGCAGCCAGTGCGCCTTCCCAGTATGGCGGACGACGGATGTAGGTCGACATCGGGCGCCAGTCGTACAGTGGGCTCTCTGCTTTCTCAGCTTCACCCAGATCAAACATCGGAATGTAGATCTGACGGAACTGCTCTGGCTTCACGCTCTCAGCCACGATGGCATCGATTTCTTCATCGGATGGCCAGATATCCGCGAGGCGGATTTCTTTGCCATCAACGACGGCCAGAACGTCTTTTTCGATATCAAAGCGCACGGTACCGGCAATGGCGTAGGCTACGACCAGCGGCGGAGACGCCAGGAACGCCTGCTTGGCGTACGGATGGATACGACCGTCGAAGTTACGGTTACCGGACAGTACCGCTGTGGCGTACAGGTCACGATCAATGATTTCCTGCTGAATCACAGGGTCCAGCGCACCGGACATGCCGTTACAGGTGGTACAGGCAAACGCCACGATACCGAAGCCGAGCTTTTCCAGTTCTGGCAGCAGACCCGCTTCTTTCAGGTACAGCTCAGCAACTTTAGAGCCCGGAGCAAAAGAAGACTTAACCCAAGGCTTACGGATCAGGCCCAGTTCGTTGGCTTTCTTGGCCAGCAGGCCTGCCGCAACCACGTTGCGCGGGTTGGAGGTGTTGGTACAGGAGGTGATAGCCGCAATAATCACAGCACCGTCAGGCATCAGGCCTTCGGCTTCTTCTGCACGCGCTGCATCCAGATTACCGGCAATGCCTTTGGCTGCGAGATCTGCGGTTGCTACGCGGGCATGCGGGTTGGACGGACCCGCCATGTTACGACCCACGGTCGACAAGTCAAACTTCAGCACACGCTCATATTCAGCGGTTTTCAGAGCGTCAGACCAGAGACCGGTTTCTTTAGCGAACTGCTCAACCAGTGCAACCTGCTCTGGCTCACGACCGGTCAGTTTCAGGTATTCGATGGTCTGTTCATCGATGGAGAACATGGCCGCAGTCGCACCGTATTCCGGTGTCATGTTGGAAATGGTTGCCCGGTCACCGATAGACAGACTGGACGCACCTTCACCATAGAACTCGACATAAGCACCAACCACGCGCTCTTTACGCAGGAACTCAGTGAGAGCCAGTACGATGTCAGTCGCGGTGATGCCTGGCTGGCGCTTGCCGCTCAATTCAACACCCACGATGTCCGGCAGACGCATCATGGACGGGTGACCCAGCATAACGGTTTCGGCCTCAAGACCGCCCACGCCAACAGAGATCACACCCAGTGCATCCACGTGTGGCGTGTGGGAGTCGGTGCCAACACAGGTGTCCGGGTACGCAACGCCCTCTTTCGCCTGAACAACCGGAGACATTTTCTCCAGGTTGATCTGGTGCATGATGCCGTTACCGGCCGGGATTACGTCAACGTTGTCGAACGCGG